>DASYQW010000089.1 GCA_036005065.1 Candidatus Methylomirabilota bacterium
AGTACACCGAGGTGGTGCCGGGCAAGGGTCCGTCGCCGTGCGCGCCGATTCCGTTCGTGGACAAGGTCGCGCTCACGAGCGAGCTCGCCTTCGAGTCGGAGGCCGTGGGGGCGGGCTGGGGCTCGGATGTCGCGTACGTCGCGATCCCGTTCTTCGTGGTGGCCGCGCTGGCCGGCGTCTACTTCTCGGGCGTCTTCGCGACGTCGATTCGACCCTAGGCGGCCGTCGGACTCGCCACCCGCCAACCGGCAGCGACGGCCCGTCGCCGCCCGTCCCCCAACGCCGGTGCGTCAGTGCGCCGGCCAGCCGGCCAGGGTTTCCCCCACGTCCAAGACGTAGTGCCGGATGTCCTCCCCCGATCTCGTCGAGCGTCCCCAGAGGGGACGGCGATTCTGTGCCTTCAGGGGCGGCAGCGTGACAGGTCGCGGAATAGGGCGGGCCGGCCTCGCGTCTCTATGGATGAGGCGGCGCGCGGGACCGACCCGTCGCGGCGGCCCGAGATGTCTCGGCGGAAGGAGGTGCGGAGTAGAGATGAGAGCCCTGGTGATTGCGATCCTGTTGCCGCTCGTTCTGGCCGGTCCGGCCCTCGGCTTTCAGTGCCCGCTGCTCATCAAGCAGCTGAACGACGAGGTAGCCAGGCTCTCCCCGGACGATCCGAAGGTCAAGCGGGCGAAGTCGCTGATCGAGGAGGCCCGGCAGCGGCACGCCGAGGGAAGCCACGCCAAGTCCATCGCGGCCGCCGACGAGGCGGCAAAGGTCCTCGGCATCGAGCTGAAGAAAAACTAGGAGGCTGTCGCCGGAACCGCGCGCCCGGGATCGGTGAGGCTCCCTCCGATTGAAACGAGGCCTGTGAGCCGCCGCGGAATCGGCCGACCGCGTCGCTGGATCCTCCTGGCATGCCTCCTCTGCGGCGCGCCGAGCGCGGCCGATGCTCAGGTGTTCCTCGCCTCGCGCCCCGACCCCGCCTTCACGATCGGCCCGCTCGTCCTTCGGGCCGGCCTGGGATCCAAGCTCGGGCCGGTGACGGTGGAGATCCTCTGGAGCCTGGTGCTCCCACCCGCGCGCGGCACCGCCGTCGTCCCCCAGGACCTCTATCTCCTCTGGCCCACGGCCGTCAGCGTCGATGCGACCGTCGGGCGCCCCGACCCCGAGCTGGCCCGGTACGTGGAAGCACGGGGCTTCGCCGTGACCGAGGAAGGGCGGGTCCCCCTCTTCGCCCAGAGCCTCCAGCAGATGGGCGGCGATCTTCCGCTGGAGCCGGTCCCCGGCGGCGCCCCCTTCGCGACCTTCGTCGGCCAGGGCGGGCCGCTCGGGCTCACCGCGCCCGCCACCTACATCCGCATCCCGTGGAGCCCGAAGCTTGCCGACCGGCGCTGGATGCTCGACCTGCGCCTGACGATTCCGGACCTGATCCGGCCCCGCAAGGCGACCTGGTTCGAGCGCGCCTTTTCGGGCCCGCGCTACGAGATCGCGCTGAGCTTCAACGACGTGCGGAGCCGCGCCCTCTTTCCGATGTACTTCGAGCACCGCGACCGCGTGATCCGGCTGGCCGAGGAGCCGTCGCAGATCCTGATCAACTTCGCCGAGGCCAACCGCCTCAAGATCGACGAGGTCTCGCCACCGTCGAGTCACCGGCGCGTGAGCGAGACCCTCGAGAACACCGAGGTGGTGTCGAGCTTCATCGACCCCTCGGAGGGGCTGGCCCCGCAGGTGCTGACCGTCCAGTTCGGCTACTTCTCGGGGGTACAGGCGTGGGCCCCGGTCCTCATTCCCACGGTCTTCTTTCTGCTCGGCAACCTGGCCGCCGTCCTGGTCCGGACCGTGGGCGCCCGCGTGGGGAAGCGGCTCGCGCGGCGGGTCCGGTTCGGACGCCCGGGACCCCAGGGCGGCTCTCGCCAGACCGGCGTGATCCTCTCCCGCGAGACGCTGGCGCGCCTCGTGCCGGGGGCGACCACCTACGACGAGGTGCTGCGCATCTGCGGCCCCGAGGTGGAGCAGCTCGAGCAGCTCTCGGCGCCGGACCGGCGGAGCCTCGTCTACCGGGGCCGCCGGGTCGTGCCCCAGCGGCGGCGGACGTTCGGCTGGCTGGCGACGGTCGGCGTCTGGATCGTCGAGCAGCACGAGGTGGAGATCGAGCTCGAGCGGAACGTCGTGATCGACGTGCGGGCGCGCGTGCGTCGCTCCCGCCTCGACCACCCGGAATCCGCCTGAGACATTTCGTTCGCCCCCGGACGTGGCAAGCCCTGCCCGGTCTGGACGCCGCCCGCCGGCCGGTGATACTACTAGACTAGTTGACAAGACTAGTCGGTAAGATGGAGGGGCCATGAAGATCAGAGCCTCCGAGGTGGGTGCCTTCGAAGCCAAGACGCGACTGTCGGAGCTCTTGCGGGAGGCCGAGCGCGGGAGCTCATTCGTGATCAAGAGGCGGGGGAAAGCGATTGCCCAACTCGTCCCCCTGGTGAAACGCCATGAGGCCGTCGACGCCCGTCGGCTGTTGGCCGCGTTCCGTCAGATTCGCCGGACGGTACGCGGGAAGGTGAGGGTCCGGGCGCTCGTCGCGAAGGGCCGCCGCTACTGATGGAGTGCGTTCTGGATTGCTCGCTGGCGCTGACCTGGGTCCTTCCAGACGAACGATCGAGCCGCGCGGATCGGCTCCTTGGCCACGTGTCTCCGGGAAGCCTGTCTCTGGATACCGGCACTGTGGTGGTACGAGCTGTCCAACGCTCTCACGATGGCGCAGCGTCAGAGACGGCTCTCTCAGGCCGACACCGCGCGCGCGATCGAGCTCTTCGGCGCCCTTCCTCTCCGCACCGACGTGGCGCTCGACTCGGGAACGGTCTGGCGGCTTCACGTGCTCGCCCGGGACTACGGGCTATCGGCCTACGACGCTGCGTACATGGAGCTGGCCCAGCGACGGGGCCTCAACCTCGCGACGCTCGATCGAGATCTCGGGCAGGCCGCGTCACGAGCGGGTGTACGCCTGGTGCGTCTGTAACGCGAAGCGCGGTCTGGGTCTATCCTTCGTCGGCCCCGTCGGACGCGTCGTCCCTAACCGCCTGAGGCTTGCTCGCCTGGTCGCGGCGCTGGCACTCGGCCAGCAGGAGGACGGCGGCCTCGGCGATCAGGTCGGCGGCCCGCCAGACCGGCTCGACGCCCCTCGTGAGGATCGCCACGATCAGGGTGCCGCCGGGCCAGGTGATCACCCCGGCGTCGTGGCTCACGTCCGCGATGTTTCCGGTCTTGTTGGCGAGCCGCGCCTCGGCCGGAAGGCGGCGACCGAGCTTCTCCTGGAGCTGCTGGGCCTCGAGGACCCGGAGGATGCGGGCGGACACCTCGGGGGAGACGCAGCGGCCCGCGTGGATGCGCGCCAGGAGCTCCAGCGTGTCGGCCGCCGACGTCCAGTTGTCGCGCCCGGTCGCGGCCGCGTCGAGGTCCATCATGCGGCGCTGGAGGCGCGTCTCGGTGAGCCCGGCCGCGTCGATCCACGCCTGAATCGCCCCGATCCCCAGCCGGTCGACGAGCAGGTTGGTCGCCACGTTGTCGCTGACGGTGATCATCAGCGTGGCGAGGTCCTGCCAGGTCGGCGCCAGGCCCGGAGCGAGGGCCTTGAGGACGCCGGTCCCCTCGACCCGGGCGGCGGCGGGAACCGGGATCCGCTGGGCCGGGTCGATCGCGCCTCGCTCCACCGCCTCCCAGAAGGCGGCCAGGACGGGCAGCTTGATGAGGCTGGCGGAGGGGAAGGGCTGCCGGTCGTGATACCGCCACTCGCGGCCGCTCTCGACGTGGCGCGCGGCGAGTCCGACCGCGCCGTGGGTGAGGGCCAGCAGGCGGTCGAGCTCGGCCGGCTGGGCGGTCGCGGGCATGCCTTCAAACTACCAGAGTCTCTTGCTATGATGCCGGGTGTTCCGCCCAACCCCCGGGTGTGTGCCCCGCGCCGCGGCTCGCCCGGCCGTCAACGGCTGGTGTTCCCCTCCCGGGGGGTGGGCGTGGGAGGGGCCGGCGAGGCCCCTCCCATACAAGGAGGAGCGACGCGATGGCCAAGCGCTGGGTTCCGGCCGTACTGGCCGCCACGATCGGCACGCTCGTCACCCTGGCTGCCCTCACGCCCGCGCCGGCCCAGGCCCCGAAGCGGGGCGGCAAGCTCGTGGTGGGCTTGAGCCAGGACATTCCGGGCCTCGACCCGCACCCCTCGACCTCGACCATCACCTACCAGGTGCTGAGCCTCGTGTTCCAGAGCCTCGTCGACTTCGACCGTGACCTGAACCTCCGGCCCGTCCTGGCCGAGTCCTGGCGCGCCTCGCCGAACGGCCGCGAGTGGACGTTCGTGCTGCGCAGGGGCGTGAGGTTCCACAACGGACGCGAGCTCACCGCGCAGGACGTGAAGTTCACCTTCGAGCGGATCCTCGATCCGAAGACCGCCGCCCGTGGCCGCGGCGCGCTGTCCATCATCGAGCGCGTCCAGGCGGTCGATGCCCGGACCGTCCGCTTCCATCTGGCGCGGCCGTCCGGCGCCTTCCTCTCGCGGATCGCCCAGACGTTCCAGGCCATCATCCCGCCCGAGGCGGTCGCTGGCGACACGTTCAAGGCCATCGGCACCGGACCCTACCAGCTCGTCGAGTGGAAGACCAACGAGCGGATCGAGCTCCGGCGCTTCCCCGACTACTGGGAGCCCGGGCTACCCTACCTCGACGAGCTCACGCTCAAGCCGATCCCCGACGGGACGGTGCGTTTCACCGCGCTGCAGACCGGCGACGCCGGGCTGATCCAGGTGATCCCGCTCGAGCGGCTGGCCGAGCTCGCCCAGAGCCCGTCGAAGGACTACCAGGTCCGGCAGGTGAAGGGTGGGGGCGGCTTCAGCGCCGTGATCCTCAACAGCCGCAAGCCCCCGTTCAACGACGTGCGCGTGCGGCGGGCCGCGGCCCTGGCCGTCGACAAGCAGGAGGTGGTCCTCGGCGTCTGGCGGGGATTCGGGCAGCCCATCAACCAGCTCATGCCTCCCGGCCCCGCCTGGTTCTTCAAGGTGGCCGACCGCCGGCCCGACGTCGAGCAGGCGAAGCGGCTCCTCGCCGAGGCCGGGGTGCCGCGGGGCTTCAAGGTCGTGCACACGGTCGGGCAGGTGGCGAACCTGGTCCCGGCCGCCCAGGTGTTCCAGGCCCAGGTCGGCCGGGTCGGCGTCGACGTGTCGCTCGAGGTGATGGACTGGGCCGCCTACATCAAGCGCCAGCGCGCCATCGACTTCGTGAGCACCAACACGGGCTTCTTCCCGAAGGGCGATCCCGACGACGCCTACTTCCGCTACTTCCACTCGAAGGGAGGCGCCAACGAGCTGTCCGGCGGTTATGCGAACCCGACGGTGGACCGTCTGCTCGAGGAGGCCGAGGCGACGGTGGACGAGAAGAAGCGCGGCGAGGTCTACGCGCGGGCCGTGGAGATCATCCAGGACGAGGTGCCGATGATCATCACGGCGCTCGGCGATGCCGCCATCGGCTGGCGGACCCCCGTCAAGGGGTTCGAGCCCCACATCATCGGGATCTTCGCCTATCCGGGAGGCGGGCTCAGCCACACCTGGATCGACCACTGAGGGCGGTGCGAATGGTATGCTGAGCGTGGGACCGATGTCGGCTCGGGGGATCCGCTGATGACCATCAGGCTGCGTGTGACGGCCCAAGACCTGTGGCGCCTTGGCGAAGGCGATGTCCGGCGGGAGCTGGTCAACGGCGAGGTCATCGAGATGGCGCCGGTCGGTGGCGTGCATGGTGACGTCACACTGAAGATCGCCAGAAGGCTCGCCGAGCACGTGGAGCGTCACGGGGGTGGCAAGGTGCTCGTGGGGGATGTCGGCTTCGTGCTGAGCCTTCCGGCCGATCCCGAGCGGGTGCGCGCGCCCGATGTCGCCTTCGTGGGAAGCGCGCGGCTGCCGGAAGGCCGGCTCCCGCAAGGCTTCCTCTCGGGGGCGCCGGACCTGGCGGTGGAAGTGCTGTCTCCTTCCGACAATCCGGTGGACGTTCAGCAGAAGGTGCGCGACTACCTGGAAGCGGGCGCCCGCCTGGTCTGGATCGTCGCTCCCCAGGCGAAGACGGTCACCGTGTATCGCCGCGATGGATCGGCTCGTCTCGTGCGCGAGGCCGAGCACATGGACGGAGAGGATGTCCTACCGGGGTTGACGGTCCCCCTCGCGGACGTGCTCCCCTAGGGCTTCGGGCCCTCTCGCCTCCCTGACTCGGGATGGCGACCTACCTGGGGGCGCGGCTCCTCGGCGCCCTGCCCATGCTCTTCCTGATGTCGCTCGTCGTCTTCGCCATCGTCTACCTGATCCCCGGCGATCCCGTCGACGCCATGCTGGGCCAGGAGGCCGACCCCGTGGCCCGCCAGGCGCTCCGGCGCGAGCTCGGGCTCGACCAGCCCCTCTGGCGCCAGTACACGAGCTGGGTCGGCCGCGCGCTTCACGGGGACCTGGGCCGGTCGCTCCGAGCCCAGCAGCCGGTGGCGGCGCTGATCCGGGAGAAGCTCCCCGCCACGCTCCTGCTCACCACCGCCGCCGCCGCCATCGCCATCCTGATCGCGGTCCCGGCCGGCACCGTGGCCGCCGTGCGCCGGAACACGCCGGCCGATTTCCTCGCCATGCTCGGCGCGCTCCTCGGGGTCTCCATCCCGAGCTTCTGGTCCGGCATCATGCTGATTCTCGTCTTCGCCCTCCTGCTCGGGTGGTTCCCCGCGATGGGCTACGCGAGTCCGCTGGCCGACCCGGTCCAGGCCCTCCGGCACCTGGTCCTCCCGGCGCTGACGCTGGGCTCGGTGATGGCCGGCGCGGTCACTCGACAGATCCGGGCGCAGCTCCTGCAGGAGCTCGGCCGCGATTACGTCCGGACCGCCCGCGCCAAGGGCTTGCGCGAGACCCGCACGGTGGTCCGACACGCGCTCCGGAATTCGCTGATCCCGGCGGTGACGGTCATGGGCGTCCAGTTCAGCATCCTCCTGGGCGGGGCGGTGATCACCGAGCAGATCTTCGCGTGGCCCGGCGTCGGCCAGCTCGCTGTCCACGCGATCCTCAACCGCGACTACCCGGTGCTTCAGGGTGTGATCCTGACCGTCGCGCTGCTGGTCACCGGCGTGAACCTCCTGGTGGATGGCGTGTATGCCCTCCTCGACCCGCGGATTCGCCTCACCTGACGCGGGCTCCGGCGGGTCGCCGCCGGGCGGGCGGGGGTGGGGCCGGGCGCTCTCGCGGCTCGGCCGGAGTCACCTCGCCTTCGTCGGCGGTGTCCTCGTCGCCGCGACGGTCGTCGTCGCGGCGATCGCCCCGGTGCTCGCGACGCACGATCCGGTCGCCATGAACTTCGGGGCGCTCCTGGCCCGGCCCGGCTCGGGCCACCTCCTGGGCGCCGACCAGTTCGGCCGGGACATGCTCTCCCGGGTGGTCTACGGGGCCCGCCTGTCGGTCCGGATCGGCCTCCTGTCGGTCGGCCTCGCGCTCCTGGTCGGCCTTCCCATCGGGGCGCTGGCTGGCTACGTCGGCGGCAAGCTCGACAACCTGCTGATGCGGGTGATGGACGCCCTGATGGCCTTCCCCGCGCTCCTGCTGGCGCTCGGCCTGGTGGCGGCCATGGGGCCCGGCACGACCAGCGCCATCGTGGCCATCGGCGTCGTGTACATCCCCGGGGTCGCCCGGCTCACGCGGGGGGTCGTGCTGGCCGAGCGCGCCCAGGAGTACGTGGAGGCCGCGCGGGCCCTGGGGCAGGCGGATCGGCGGATCCTGGCGCGTCACATCCTGCCGAATTGCACCTCGGCGCTCCTCGTCCAGGCGACGGTGAACTTCGCGAACGCCATCGTGATCGAGGCGGGGCTCTCCTTCCTCGGCGTCGGCACGCCACCGCCGGCGCCGAGCTGGGGCCTCATGCTCAACGAGGCGCGCGCCTTCATGACCAGCGCGCCCCACGTGGCGGTCGTTCCCGGCGCCGCCATCTCGCTGGCGGTCCTCGGCCTGAACCTCCTCGGGGACGGACTGCGGGATGCCCTCGACCCCCGCCTCGCCGAGTGAGGGCGTTCGTCGGGGCCGGCCACCGCCACGGAGCTCTGGATCAAATCCCCGGCGACCGGGTCCAGCAAAATCGCCCCTGGCCGGCGCTCGGGACCCGAGCTATGCTACCCCCCGCTCCCTCTCCTCCCGGTGGGGGAGAGGGGAATAGGAGCAGACGGGTGGAAGCATGACGGCGTCACGGCGCATATCGTCCGGCCTCCGCCCGCCCTTTCGGGTCTACGCGAACCAGCTTCCGCGGGGGCGTTCTCAGTGGCCACTGTCCCGCCAGACTCGTAGGCTCCCGCCATCCTGACCGGATGAAGGCGATGCGTCCTCGCCAGGAGCGCAAGCTGCCAGAACGGAGGTGCCCCGTGACCCGCAATGAGTCCCGCGCGTTTCGGCTCCGATCGACTGTCATCGGCCTGGCGCTCGCCGTCGCCGCCGGCGGGATCGCCGCCGCCCAGGCCCCCGACATCAAGGTTGGCGTCTTCGGCCCTCTCACCGGTCCAGCCGCCGCCGACGGCAACGGGTGTCTCTATGCCACCCAGCTCGCCGGAGACCAGGCCAACGCCAAGGGTGGGATCAACGGCCGGAAGGTCACGATCGTGTCCGCCGACGACCAGGCCAAGCCGTCGGAGGGCATCGCGGCGGTCCAGAAGCTCGTGAGCCGCGACGGCGCCATCGCGGTGGTGAGCTGCTCGTACAGCGGCGCGACCCGCTCGGCGGCGCCCGTGGCTCAGCAAGCCAAGGTGCCGATGGTCGTGGCCTATGCCGTCCACCCCGACATCACCAGGGCCGGTGAGTACGCGTGGCGCATCTTCAGTCTCGGTCCGGTCCAGGGTCACGCGATCGCCGTGATGGCGCGGGAGGATGGGAAGGCGGGGCGGGCCGCGGTGCTCTGGGCCAAGAACGATTACGGAGAGTCGATCTCGACGGCGGCCACCCAGCGGTTCACCGCCCTCGGCGGCCAGGTGGTGCTGAGCGAGCCGTTCGCGCTCGGCGACAAGGACTTCACGACCCTCCTGACCAAGGTCCGGGCGGCCACCCCGGACGTCCTGCTCGTCGTCGGCTACTACAACGAGGGCGCGCTCCTGGTCCAGCAGGCTCGCCGGCTGGGCCTCACCATGCCCGTCTACGCGTCCGATGGGCTGAGCGCCCCGAAGTTCGTCGAGCTGGCCGGCACCGCGGCCGAGGGCGTCGTCGTCTCGGCCGCCACCGACCTCACCTCGAGCCTGTTCAAGGCGTTCGCCCAGGAGTTCGAGGCGCGCCACAAGTACGTGCCCGACAGCGTGCCGAGCCACGGCTACGACGCCATGCTCGTCGTGCTGGAGGCGCTCCGCCGTGGGGGGGCGAGCGCCGACGGCGTCCTCAAGGGGCTCGGGGAGATGAAGGAGTTCACCGGGGTGAACGGCACCATCGTGTTCACCCCCGAGCGGGAGATCCGCACCGACCAGTCGTTCTGGAAGATCCAGGGCGGGAGATTCACGCAGTACAAGCTCGTCCCCTACGACCGGGTGAAGTGAGTGGGGGGGTTGGGGGGGAGCGGCCGCCGGCGCTCCCGCCCCAAGGTGAACTGAGGCGCGGGGCCCCGCGGCGGCGGGGTGGGCCGGTGTCGCCCCCGCGCCGCCGCCCATGGGCGCTCTGCCCCAGCACCTCGTCAACGGCCTGACCGTCGGCAGCCTCTACGCGCTGCTGGCGATCGGGCTCTCGCTCACCTACGGGGTGCTGCGTATCATTCACATCGCCCACGGCGCGGTGTACATGCTCGGCGGCATGATCTCCTACACGCTCATGGTCCGATTCCGGCTTCCGCCGCTCCCGGCCATCGCGCTGACCCTGGCGGCCTGCGCCGGCGTCGGCGTCGTCTTCGAGCGCTGGGCCTATCGACCGCTGCGGACGGCGCCGATCATCGTGACGCTGATCAGCTCTCTCGGCCTCCTTCTCATGGTGGAGAACCTGGCCCGGATCGCGTGGGGACCGCTCACCCAGCCCTATCCCCAGTTCGTCTCCCTGCGCGTCTACGCGTTGGGCTCCGTCATCGTCACCAACCTCCAGCTCCTCGTCCTCGCCCTCGGGCTCGCCTTGATGGTGGCGCTCCAGTGGTGCCTCCGCCACACCCAGGTGGGCCTGGCGACCCTGGCCGCGGTGCAGAACCCGCGCGGCGCGCGCCTCTGCGGCATCGACATCGACGCCATCGCCCTCGTGATCTTCGCGGTCGGCTCCGGGCTGGCCGGCCTGGCCGGGATTCTCGAGGGCCTCTACCTCACCAGCGTCGACCCCTCGATGGGTCAGATCTTCGGGCTCAAGGCCTTCGTGGCCGTCGTCGTCGGAGGACTCGGCAGCATCGCGGGCACGATGCTGGCCGCGTATCTCATCGGCCTGCTGGAAGCCCTGACCGCCGCCTACGTGTCGGCCGGGCTCCGGGACGTGATCACCTTCGCGCTCCTGGTCCTGGTCCTCATGGTCCGTCCGTCCGGTCTGCTGGGCCGGCGCGTGGATCGCGCCTGAGCGCGGCGGTGCTGGACCTCTTCTTCGGACCCTATGCGCTGACGCTCCTCTTCCTGGTGGCGATCAACGTGACGCTGGCCGGCAGCCTCAATCTCATCACCGGGTATGGCGGCCAGGTCTCCATCGGGCACGTCGCGTTCTACGCCGTCGGCGCGTACACGGCGGCCATCCTCAGTACCGCCTGGGGCTGGAGCTTCTGGCTCACCCTGCCGGCGGCGGTGGTGGTGTCGTTCGCCGCCGGCGTCCTCATCGGCGCGCCGAGCCTCCGCGTGGAGCACGACTTCCTGGCCATCGTGACGCTGGGCCTGGGGCTGGTGGTCCAGGGCCTGGCGCTGAACCTCGAGGTCACCGGCGGGCCCTACGGCATCTCGAATGTCCGCCGCATCGCGGTGCTCGGCCGGACGCTCGGACCCTGGGGGCACGCGGCGCTGGCCGTCGGCCTGGCCGGCCTCACGCTCTTCCTCGTACACCGGATCCAGGGCTCGCGGGTGGGGACGGCCCTGCTGGCGATCCGCGAGGACGCGCTGGCCGCCGAGGTGACCGGGATCGAGACGGCCCGCTACAAGGTGCTGGCCTTCGCCCTGGGCGGCACCTTCGCGGGCGCGGCCGGCGCGCTCTACGCCCACTACGCGACCTTCGTGAGCAGCGACTCCTTCGACCTGGCCGCCTCGATCTCGATGCTGGCCATGGCCGTGGTCGGCGGCCTGGGCACGCGGCTCGGGCCGCTCGTCGGCGCCGTGCTGCTGACGCTGGTCCCCGAGCTGATGCGGTTCACCGCCGAGTACCGCATGGTGCTCTACGGCCTCATGCTGGTGGTCATGATGCGTTGTCTGCCCCGCGGCCTGCTCGGCCGGTCGGCCATCCGGACGGGCGGCTGATGGCGCCCCTGCTGGAGCTCGACGACGTCGTCGTCCGGTTCGGCGGCCTGACCGCGCTGGCCGGCGTCACGGTGGACGTGACGGCGGGCGAGCTGGTCGGGATCATCGGCCCCAACGGCGCCGGGAAGACGACGCTCTTCAACGCGGTCACCGGGGTCGTCCGCTTGACCGCCGGCCGCGTCCTCCTGGCGGGCGGGACCCTCGGCGGCCTGCGGCCGTCGGCCGTGGTCCGCCGGGGGATCGCCCGCACCTTCCAGACCGCCCGCGTGTTCCGGGAGCTGACCGTCGCGCGTAACGTGGCCGCCGGGCTCCACACCCAGACCCGGGCGGGCGTCCTCGACGCCCTGGTGGGCACGCCCCGGGCCCGACGCGAGCGCCGGGCCGCCGAGGCGCGGATCCACGAGCTCCTCGACTTCGCGGGGCTCGCCGGGAAGGCCGACCGCGCCGCCGGCGACCTCGCGCTGCCCGACCTTCGCCGGCTGGAGATCGCCCGGGCCCTGGCGGCTCGTCCGCGAGTGCTGCTCCTCGACGAGCCGGCCGCGGGCCTCGACGCCGCCGACGTCGCCGGAGTGGTGGCCGTCATCCGCCGCATCCACGGCCTGGGCGCCACCGTCCTCGTCATCGAGCACAACATGCCTGTCCTGATGCGGCTCGCCCAGCGGGTCGTGGTCCTCGACCACGGCGTCAAGATCGCCGAGGGCCCGCCGGCCGCCGTCCAGCGCGATCCCCGCGTCGTCGAGGCCTACCTGGGTCACGCCGGCGACCCGGGTGGCCTCGCCGGCTAGCCATGCTCCGCGTCGACGGCCTCGAGGTGCGCTACGGGCCGGTCGCCGCCCTTCGCGGGGTGTCGCTCGAGGTGGCGGCCGGGGAGACCGTGTGTCTCTTGGGCGCCAACGGGGCCGGCAAGTCGTCGCTGCTCAACGCCGTGAGCGCGCTCGTCCGGCCGACCGCCGGCCGGATCGAGTTCGACGGCCGGGCCGTCGACGCGCGCGTGTCGCCGCACGAGCTGGTCGGCCGCGGGCTGGTTCAGATTCCCGAGGGCCGGCAGCTCTTCCGGGAGCTGACCGTGCTCGAGAACCTGCGCCTCGGCGCCTACGTCCGGGGCTGGGACCGGACGGCCGCCGCGCTCCTCGAGGAGACCTACGCCTGGTTTCCGGTGCTGCGAGAGCGGCGCCGCCAGCCGGCGGGGTCGCTGTCCGGGGGGGAGCAGCAGATGCTGGCGATCGGGCGCGCGCTGATGGCCCGGCCGCGGCTGCTGCTGATCGACGAGCCGTCGCTCGGGCTGGCGCCGCTGGTGGTCCAGGGGCTGTTCGGGCGGATCCGCGAGATCGGGCGCCGGGGGCTCGCCGTCCTGCTCGTCGAGCAGAACGCCGCCCTGGCCCTCGGAGTGGCCGGGCGCGGCTACGTCCTGGAGACCGGGCGGATCGTGTTGGCGGGCACCGCCGGCGAGCTCAGCCGGAGCGACGCCGTGCGGCGCGCGTATCTCGGGGGTGAGCCGGCTCCCTCAGCCTGAGACGCGGACGCCGTCCCGCACCAGCACCCGGCCGTCCTTGACCACGGTGTCGACGAGGTTCACGCCGAACCGGTTCACGACCATCCCGTGCTCGGCGACCCGCCAGATCACGAGGTCGGCCCGCTTGCCGGGCTCGAGGCTGCCGCGATCGTCGCCTCGGTCGAGCGCGTGGGCGGCGTTGATCGTCGCCATGTGCCAGATCGCGGCATAGCTCAGCCGGTACAGACGAGCGGCGAGCTGCATGACCGCCTGCATCGAGGGCGTGGGCGAGGTCCCGGGGTTGTAGTCGGCAGAGAGGGCGAGTCGCACCCCGCCGTCGATGAGCCGCCGGGCCAGCCGCGGCCAGAAGGCCTTGACGGCCGGGACGAGGCGCCGGCCGACCAGCTTCGGCGTCATCTCCAGCATGTGGTGAGTGACGCCGGGGAGGAGGACCCCGACCGTCCCGCTCCGGGCCAGCGCGCGGATGCCCGCCGGCGAGACGTAGTCGAGGTGATCGGCGGAGGCCGCCCCGAGCCGCGCCGCCAGCTCGGCGCCTCCGATCGGCCCCATCTGGTCCGCGTGGACCTTCAGCCGATAGCCCATTCCGCGCGCCGCCTGGGCGATGCGCTCGCACTCGGCCACGGTGAAGGCCACCGGGTCGCAGCACACGTCGCAGTACTCGGCGTAGCGGCGCCCGGCCCGGGCCACCGCGATGACCAGCTCGACGTACGCCTGGCGCCGGCCCCGGTACTCCTCCGGCAGGACGTGGGCCCCCATGAAGGTCGCGACCACGTCGACGGGATGGCGGAGCGCGTGGATCACCCGGAGGAGGCGAAGCTCGGTGGCGCGGTCGAGCCCGTAGCCGCTCTTGGCCTCGACCGTGGTCGTGCCGTGGACGAGCATGAGGTCGAGGTCGGCCAGCGCCTGCCGCCGGAGCGCCGCCGCCGAGGCCCGGCGCGTGCGGCTGACCGTGTACCGGATCCCGCCCCGGAGCCGCTTCTCCGGCGCCGCCACGCCGGTGACGAGCGCTTCGTACTCCACGTGCCGGGAGCCGGCGTAGACCAGGTGGGAGTGCGGGTCCACGAACGCCGGGGACACCAGCCGGCCGCGCGCGTCGAGGGTCCGTCGCGCCCGGTATCTCCGGGCCAGGGCGGGGGTCGGCCCGACGGCGACGATCCGGCCACGGTCGACCGCCACCGCCCCGCGGGGGATCACCTCCAGGCGCTCGAGCGCCGCGCCCACCGCGCCGCCGGGGCCGGTCCGGCTCGTCACGACCTCGTGGGCGCCGCTGACGAGGAGGTCGATCACGGGGCGCTGTCGGTGACGTTCGGCTGCAGGCTCCGGAGCCCGGCGGCGCGGGCCGTCGCGACGGCGTCGTCGTAGCCGGCATCGGCGTAGCGCAGGACCCCGAGGCCGGTGTCGGCCGTCAAGACCGCCTCGAGCCGCCGGCGCGCGGCGGGCGTGCCGTCGGCGACGACCGTCACGCCAGCGCTCTGGTAGTAGCCCGCGTAACCGCCCCCGCCGCCGTGGATCGCCACCAGGTCGGCGCCCCCGGCGCAGTTGAGGAGGGCGTTCAGTAGCGGCCAGTCGGCGACCGCATCGGAGCCGTCGGGGAGCCCCTCGGTCTCCCGGAACGGCTGCGCGACGCCGCCGGCGTCGAGGTGGTCGCGGGTGAACGCGATCGGGCCGCGGACGGCGCCCGCCGCGACGGCGTCGTTGACGAGGAGCCCGAGCCGCGTGCGCGCGCCGTGGCCGAGCCAGGCGATCCGCGCCGGCAGCCCCTGGAAGCGGACGTGCCGTCGCGCCAGCCGGATCCAGTCGGCGACCACCGGGTCGCCGCCGAACTCGCGCAGGACGGCCTCGTCCACGTACGCGATGTCCTCGGGCGCTCCCGACACGGCGACCCAGCGGAAGGGACCGATGCCGCGGCAGAAGAGGGGGCGGATGTAGCGCTCGGTGAAGACCGGGATCTTGAACGCGTCGGCGACGCCGGCCGCGGCCGCCTGGGCCCGGAGGTTGTTGCCGTACTCGAAGGCGATCGCGCCCTGAGCCTGCCAGTCGAGGATCGTGCGCACGTGCCCGGCGATCGACGCCCGCGCCTCGGCCATGAGCCGCTCGGGATCGCGCTCGCGCAGCTCGGCGGCGGCGTCCAGGGTCAGCCCGGCGGGGACATACCCCACCAGGAGGTCGTGGGCGGAGGTCTGGTCGGTGACGACGTCGGGCACCACGCCCCGACGCGCCAGCTCGGGGAGCACCTCGGCCGCGTTGCCCAGGACGCCGACCGAGACGGGCTCCCCGAGCGAGACGGCCGCCCGCACCCAGGCGAGCGCCTCGTCGAGCGAGGCCGTGTCCCGCTCGAGGTACCCGGTCTCCCGCCGGCGGCGGATCCGGGTCGGGTCGACCTCCACGCACAGCGCGGCGCCGCCGGCCATGGCGATGGCCAGCGGCTGCGCCCCGCCCATCCCGCCGAGGCCCGCGGTCACGATCAGCCGGCCCCGGAGCGTGCCGCCGAAGTGCGTCTGGCCCACCGTGGCGAACGTCTGGTACGTGCCCTGCACGATCCCCTGCGAGCCGATGTACTGCCAGTCGGCGGCGGTGTAGCCGCCCCAGATCATGAGGCCGCGCCGCTCCAGCGCGTAGAAGTGCTCGGCGGTCGCCCAGCGGCCGACCAGGTTGCTGGTGGCCATCACCACCAGGGGGGCGTCCGGCCCGGTGCGGAACACGCCGATCGGCTTGCCGGACTGGACGACCATCGTCTCCCCGACCTCGAGCCCCCGGAGGGCGGCGGCGATCCGGTCGTAGCTCGGCCAGTCGCGGGCGGCCTTGGCCAGGGCTCCGTAGACCACGAGGTCTTCCGGACGCTCGCCGGTCTCGACCGTGTTCTCGAGCATGCGGAGGAGGGCCTCCTGCCGCCAGCCCCGGCAGCGGAGCTCCGGACCGCGCTGGGCACGGACGGGCCGCCTAGGCTCGGTCATCGTCCGCGCCGAACTCCTGGACGAGGCCGATCACGTAGCGGGCGGCGGCCACCAGGTTCGCCGCGCTGACGTGCTCCTCGAAGGAGTGGATCTTCCGGAAGCCGTTGCCGAGGGTCAGACAGGTCAGGCCGTGCTCGATGAAGATGTTGGTGTCGGCGCCGCCGAGGGTCTCGGCGAAATACGGCGTGAGGCCGGCGCGCCGGGCCGCCCGGACCGCGACCTCGACGTGGGGCGAGTCGTGGGGCAGGTCCCAGCCCAGGTACTTCTTCTCCAGCGTGACCTCCGCCGTCCCGCCCCGGCGCCGGGCGGCCGTATCGACGGCGGCCGCCATCGCGTCGAGCTGGACCCGGAGTCCCTCGGCCGAGAAGCTCCGCACCTCGCCGACCATGTCGACCTCGTCGGGGATGATGGAGGCGAGCCGGCCGCCCCGGATCGTCCCGACGTTGGCGACCGTCTGGTCGTCGACCCGACCGAGGCGCATCGCGGTCACCGCCTCGCCGGCGATCAGGATGGCGCTCACGCCGTCTTCCGGCGCGAGGCCGAGGTGGGCCGGCTTGCCCGCGATCCGCCACCGGAGGCGGGTGGAGTAGGGGCCCCGGGTGATGATCTGCCCGACGTCGCCGCTGCTGTCGAAGACGAAGCCGGCCCGGGAGCGCACGAGCGAGAAGTCGAGGTGGCGGGACCCGAGGAGTCCCGGCTGCTCGTTGACGGTGAAAATCAGCTCGATCGGGCCGCAGGGCCGCCGGCTCGTCTGGATGGCCCGGACTCCCTCCAGGTAGGCGGCGATGGCCGCCCGGTCGTCGGCGCCCAGGATCGTCGTGCCGTCGGAGTAGATCGTCCCGTCCCGGATCACCGGCCGGAGGCCGGCGGTGGGCAGGACGGTGTCCATGTGGGCGGAGAAGAAGAGCGGCGTCGCGGCCGGACGCGTCCCCTCCCACCAGGCGACCATGTTCCCGCAGTTCCCGCCCAGCGCGGCGCCGGCGCCGTCGTACCGGACCGTGAACCCGAGCCCCGTGAGCGCGTGCTCGAGGTAGGTCGCGACGTCGCGCTCGGCCCCGCTCGGGCCGTCGAGCCGGGCGAGGGTGAGAAAGGTCTCGACCACACGCTCCTCGGCCACCGGGACCGTCGCCTCGCGGGTCGCCATTGCGATGCCCTCCCAGCATATCAGAGGCCCCGCAGGCGCGGGTCGAGGAGCTCGCGCAGCCGCTCGCCGACGAGGTTCACCGACAGCACCGTCGCCACGATGGCGAGGCCCGGAAAGACGCCGGCCCACCACGCCGTGATCAGGTAGTTCCGCGCGTCGCTCAGCATCACGCCCCAGGACGGCCGGGGCGGCTGGATCCCGAGCCCGAGAAAGCTGAGCGCGGACTCCATGATGATCATCTGGGCGAAGGAGAACGTCGCCACGACGGTGAGGGTCGGGGCCACGTTGGGCAGGATGTGGCGGAGCATGATCCGGCCCGGGGAGGCCCCGAGGGCCTGCCCGGCCTGGACGAAGAGCTGCTCGCGGAGGCTCAGCAGCTCGGCCCGCGTGAGGCGGGCGTAGGGGACCCAGCCGGTGAGCACGAGGGCCAGGATCGCCGTGCCGAGCCCCGGCCCGAAGATCGCGGCCAGCGTGATGGCCATGAGCAGAAACGGGAACCCGAGCTGGATGTCGGCGGCTCCCATCAGGACCAGGTCCCAGCCCCGGCCGAGGTACCCGGCCAGGAGGCCGGCGGTGATGCCCAGGAAGCCGGCGAGGACGACCGCGATGCCGCCGACGAGCAGCGAGGGCCGGGCGCCATGGACGATGCGGGCCAGGACGTCACGGCCGATGCTGTCGGTTCCGAGCGGATGGGCCAGGCTCCCGCCGGGGAGGCCGGCGATCGGCCGAAAGTTCTCGACGAGCCGGCCGCGCAGCGGGTTGGCCGAGGTCACGAGCTGGGGCGCGACGGCCCACGTCGCCACCACGGCGAGGACCGCGAGCGCGACCAGCACGCCGGGCGTCCCGAGTCGCTGGCCGGGAGCGCGCCGGACCGCGCCGGGTCCGATCACTCCCTCGCGATGCGCGGGTCCAGCCACGGGTACAGGAGGTCCACCAGGAGGTTCACCAGCACCAGGAGGAAGCTGAACAGGAAGACGATGGCCTGGACGAGCGGGTAGTCCCGCGTCCCCACCGCCTGGATCACCAGGCGCCCCATTCCCGGGTAGGCGAAGACCGTCTCCGTCACGATCGCCCCCCCGAGCAGGAGCTGGAACTCGAGGGTGACGATGGCGATCACCCCGATGAGGGCGTTCGGGAGGACGTGTCGCAGCAAGACGACGGACGCCGGCAAGCCCTTCGCGCGGGCGGTCCGCACCCAGTCGGCGGTCATCACCTCGAGCACGGCCGACCGGAGGACCCGGCTCACCTTGGCCGCCGAGAACCAGCCGAGCGTGCAGGCGGGGAGGACGAGGTGCCACCACGTCTCCCCGCCCGTGGCGGGGAGGAGGCGCCACCAGGCCGCGAAGACGAGGATCGCGATCAGGCCCGACCAGAACGTCGGGGTCGACTGGCCGAGCAGGGCGACCATCATGGCCGCGCGGTCGAGCGGCGTGTTCCGGCGGACGGCGGCCAGGATCCCCGCGGGAAACCCGATCGCCACCGCCACTCCGAGCGAGGCGAGCGCCAGCGACAGCGTCGCCGGCAGCCGATCCGCCGCCACGGCCAGCGCGGGCAGGTTGAAGCGGAGCGACTCGCCGAAGTCGCCGCGGACGACGCGCTGGAGGAAAGCGAGGTACTGGATCGGGATCGGGCGATCGAAGCCGTACGCGCGGCGGAGTCGCGCGACCTCGTCGGCTCCGGCGGTGTCGGAGACCATCAGGCTGACGGGATCGCCCGACAGCCGGACGGCGACGAACACGATGGTCGAGACCCCCCAGACGATGAGGAGGGCCTGTCCGAGCTTCCGGAGGACGTAGCGGCGGCCCACGGCCGGCCGACGGGAGCCGGGCGGGCGTCCGGCTCAGGCCCGCACCCCCGGGTCCTCTCCCGCCCGGGTTACGCGCTCTTGGTCACGCCGAAGAGCGGGATGGTGGCGTCCCAGCGCGGCTTGAAGCCCTGGACCTTCCGGCTCGTCGCGAACATGTCCGGCGGGTGGAGCAGGTAGAGGCCCGGCGGGTCTTCGTGGAGGATGCGCTGGGCCTCGGCCAGGAGCTGCTGGCGGGCCGCCGGGTCGGTCGTCACCGTCGACTTCCGGTACACCTCGTCGAAGCGCTCGCTCGCATACCAGGGCGGCTTGTTCGAGGACTTGTAGTGCGTGATGATGAAGTCCGCGTCCATCACCGGGAAATAGTTCCACCCCTGGAGGTTGAGCCCGACCATCTTGGAGCTGTAGTAGATCTCGGTAAGCTTGGCCCACTCCATCTGGTTGATCTGGACGTTGATCCCGACGTCGGCGAGGTAGCCGGCGATCGCCTCGATCGTCTCCTTGTCCTTCAGGTAGGCGCCCTGGGAGGCCCAGAACGTGATGGGCGGCGTGCCGCCCGCGAATCCGGCGGCGGCCAGGAGCTCGCGGGCCTTGCGGGGGTCGTAGGGGAAGCGCTTGAGCGCCCGGTTGTACCCGACCGCGCGCTCGTCCACGAACTGGCCCTCGGCGAGCTTGCCGTAGCCGAAGAAGATCCGGCTCAGGATCGCGTCCTTGTCCACCGCATAGTTCAGCGCCTGGCGCACGCGCGGGTCCTTGAAGGGCCCGCCGCCCTCCAGCACGCTGTTGGCGATGCAGAAGTGCTGGCGCGCCATCAGCTCCCACGCGACCTGGTAGCCGGCTCCCTGCAGGCGCTTGACCTGGTCGGGCGGGACGTTCTGGATCATGTCGACGTCGCCCGCCTCCAGCGCGGCCACCCGGGCCCCATCCTCCTTCATCACCCGCATGAACACCTGCCGGAGCTTGGCCGCCCCTTCCCAGTAACCCGGAAAGGCCTCGAGCGTCTGGTTGTCGCCGGGCGTGCCGGACAGGTAGCGGAACGGCCCCGTCCCGACCGGCTGCCGGACGAACTCGTTCGCGCCCTTCGCCTGGTAATAGCCGGGCGGGATCGGGAACACGACGGCCAGGGCGCGGGGGAGCAGGCCGGAGGGGCCGCTGTTGACCAGGTTGACGGTCAGCCCGTCGGCGACCTCGGCGCCCGTCACGGTCGGGATGCGGTCCTTGACCGGCGACTTGGTTTCCGGGTTCACGATGCGCTCGATGTTCCACTTGACGACCGCGGCGTCGAGGGGCTCGCCGTTGTGGAACGTCACGCCCTTGCGGAGCCGGAGCTGGAAGACCCGGTCATTGACCCAGCGCCACGACTCGGCCAGGCCCGGCTGGAGCTGACCCGCCTCGTCGATCCGGGTGAGCCCGTTGTAGAGCTGGAAGTAGGTCGCCATCGAGATGCCGGCCGTGTTCTTGTGGGGATCGAGGGTGGCCGGGAGCGCGCCGACCCCGATCCGCAGCGTCCCGGCGCCTTGCGCGGCGACCGGGCGCGGGCCACCGGCCGTCACCGCCATGCCGAAGCCGGCCGCGCCGGCCCGGAGCACCTGCCGCCTCGTCCACCCCGTCTTCGTCATGGCTCGGCCCTCCATGGGGAGACCGCGATCACGGCCGGGAGACCTTGCGTCGTGAGCGCGGCGTGCCCGCGCGGATCGTCAGGGACCATCTGGGACGGCTTGCCGGGAGCCTAGCCGACGGCCCGGGAGAAGTCAAGGCGACCGCGACTGCAGGCGACCGCGACTGCCGGGCCGAGGGTTCCGGCTCTCGACCCGCGCCGCGCCGGGTGATAGTATCCATCGCCACGGAGCGGGAGGAGGGTGGGCATGCGAGTCGCCGGCAAGCGGGCGCTCATCACGGGAGGCGGCACCGGGATCGGGAGGGCGACCGCCGAATTGTTCGCGCGCGAGGGCGCGCGCGTGATGGTGTCGGGCCGGCGGCGGGCCGAGCTCGAGGAGACGGTGCGCCTCGTGGAAAAGGGCGGGGGCACCGCCGCTCTGGTGCCGGGCGACGTCTCGCGCCCGGCGGACGCCGAGCGCATGGTCCGGGAGACGGTCGGCGCCTTCGGCGGCGTCGACATCCTGGTCAACAACGCGGGCATCCTGGTACGCAACGCCTCGGTGACCGATGTCGCCATCGAGGACTGGGACCGCGTGATCGGCGTCGATCTCACCGGGGTCTTCCTCGTCTCGCGGTTCGCGCTCCTCGAGATGGTGCGGGCGGGCGGAGGAGGGGCCATCGTCAACGTCTCCTCGGTGGCCGGGATCGTCGGCGACCCGAAGCTCGCGCCCTACAATGCCGCCAAGGGTGGGGTGAACCTGCTGACCAAGAACATGGCCCTCGACTATGCACCCCACGGGATCCGCGTGAACGCCGTCTGCCCCGGCCGGGTGGCGACGCCGATGCCGATGAGCCGCCTCAAGCCGGGGGACGACTGGGAAACCCTCCTGGCCCGGTGGGGGAAGAACATCCCGCTCGGGCGCGTGGGGCGCCCCGAGGACATCGCCCGGGCGATCCTCTTTCTGGCCTCGGAGGAATCCTCCTGGATCACCGGAACCGAGCTGGTGATCGACGGGGGCGCGACGATCACCCACCCGCCGATCGGCTGAGCCTCCGCGTCCCGAACCCGATGGAGGGCATGACATGCACGAACCCTGGCACTTCCTTACCGCCAGCGTGATGGCCGCGCTCCTGATGCTCACGGCCTGCGCCGAATTCCGGAGCCAGTTCCAGGAGAGCCCTGAGGACCAGCAGATCACTCGGGCTGTCCAGGCGGCCCTGGCGGCCGACACGACGCCGACGCTCAGCCAGGTGAACGTCAGCACGACCCGAGGACGCGTGATGCTCACGGGCTGGGCGCGCGCCGCGGCAGCCGAGCGAGCCCGGCAGATCGCTCGGAGCGTGGCGGGCGTCCGCGGCGTGGTGGACTTCATCAACGTCCCGGAACGCATCGAGTGACCCGCCGCACTCCGGGCTGGATGAGCAACGCGCGCCGAGGCGCCGCCGGCCTCGGCTCGAAGCGCCCGGGCTACCGCGGATAATTCATGAGGCTCGCGCGGCGCGGGCGGGTGGCGCGGCGAACGGGTGCCCGCCGCGCCCGGAGCGGCGACTTACACCGCCGAGGGCGTCCCGCGCGCGATGCTCCGGACGGCCGCATTCATCGCCACGCTTCGCCGCGAGGACGCGGTGGGCTGTTCGCCGCGACAGGCCCCACCCGCTCGCGGGCCTTCACGGATGATCCGGGCTAGCCTCTCTCGTCGTCTTTCAGTCTACTCGCCGGTCGGGTGCGGAGCGGACCGCTTCGGCGACCGCCCGCTGGGCGGCCTGGAGCGCGGCATCGGCATTGCCGAAGACCACCACGGCCACCCCACCGGCGTGGCGCCGGAGCGCGACCATGCCGGCCGGCGTGCGCAGCCGCACGTCGCGCCATTCGTCCGGCGGCGGCGCCTCCGCCGGCCGCAAGGCGTTGTCGACCATGGCCACCGTGCTCGGCAGTCCGGCGGCGGCGAGCGCGTCGAGGACCGGGCCGAGCGGACACGGCCCCGGCCGGGGGACGACGATCTCGAGCCCCACGAGGCCCATCTTACCCTGGCGGGCCGCGCCGGAGATCCTTCGGTGGGGGGCGCTCACTCTCAGGCCGGCCCCGCCGCTGGATGCGTGCCGAGGGGGACCGCGGGACGGGACCAGTAGGCCGGAGTCTCGGACAGGCGCGCCGCCGGCCTGACGTGGCGGAGCCGGCCGAACGGCGAGTCGGCATCGCTGAGCAGCGCTTCGAGGGTGGCCGGAGCGGACGCCTTCAGCGCGCGAGCGTGAACTTCTGGAAGGTGTGGCAGCCGTCGGGGACGAGCCCGCGGCTCACGGCGAAGGTCCAGGTCACCTCGCTCACGTAGATGTCGCCCTTCGAGTCCACCGCGATGCCGTGGGGTGCGGCAAAGCTGCCGGGGGCGGCGGCATCGGCGCTGCCCCACCGCGCGAGCACGCCGCCCCGCGCATCGTAGACGCTGACGCGACCGTATTTCGCCTCCGTGGTGGGCCCGTGGCGGCGGGACGTCTGGCCCGGGTGCCACCACAGCTCGGAGACGAATGCGCGACCCTGGGCGTCGAAGACGAGGTGGGTCGGGCGCTGCGTGTCGGTCCACTCGGTGAGGTACTCGCCGTCCGGACTGAAGATCTGGATGCGGTCGTTCTCCCGGTCGCAGACGAAGACGCGACCGTCCGCGGCAACCGCGATGCCGTGCGGCAGGTAGAACTCGCCGGGGCCCGTGCCGGGCACGCCCCATGACCGCTTCAGCTCGCCGGTCGGCGAGAAGCGGTGCACACGGCAGTTGCCGTAGCCGTCCGAGACGTAGAGGTCGCCCCTGGGCCCGACGGCGAGGTTCGTCGGGCGATTGAACGGACCGCCGGGCTGCTTGATCGTCATGTAATCCTTGCCGTCGTAGCCCGTGTCGGACCTCGTGTTCAGCGTCCCCAGGGTCATCAAGAGCTTGCCGCCGGGCGTGAACTGCCGCACGGTGTGGTTCCCGTCGTCCGTGCAGTAGATCGTCCCATCGGGGCCGACGGTGATGCCGTGCGTCCGGTAGGTGAAGAGCCCCTCGCCCCAGGAGCCCAGGAAGTTGCCCTCGCGGTCGTAGACGATGACCGGGTGATCGCCGCGGCAGATCAGAAAGACGCGATCCTGACCGTCCACCGCCACCCCCGCGACGTCGCGATGCACGTATCCGGGCGGCAGCTGCTCCCAGCCCTCGACGACCTTGTATCTCGACGCTTCGGCCTGTGTCATCGCTGATCTCCTATAGTCGGAGCCGGGCTCTCGGCGGTGAGCGGCGCGGCGCGGCGGCCGATGGTGAGCAAGACAGGGAGCCAGACGATCCCGGGCATGGCCGTAGGCTATGAGGCGACAGCGGCGCTGTCAAGCCGAGTCTCAGCCCGCGTTGGGTCTTCAACACCAGCCGGTTACAACCGGACGGCTACGAACGAGCTGGAGCATGGTGGGGGGCCAATGGTGGTCCGTTCCGCGAAGGGCATGGAGCGCGGGGGCAGGGAGCCCGGGAGAGTCCTTCGCGTCCGGAGGAGTCAGGCCCGCCGGGCGAGCTCGGCCAGCCGGGCGCGGGGGATGGCGGCGAACGCCGCCACGACGTCGGGATCGAACTGGCTTCCGGCGCTACGAAGAAGCTCGCAGAGGGCGACCACCGGAGACCGCGCCGGCTGATAGGGCCGATCGGTTGTGACTGCGTCGAACACGTCGGCGACCGAAACCACCCGCGCCGCGAGCGGGATCGCCTTTCCCGCCAGGCCCTCCGGATACCCCGCGCCGTCGTACCACTCGTGGTGGCTGCGCACCACGTCGGCCTCCGCGGCGAGGAACCCGAGGTCCGCCAGCATCCGCGCCCCGGCCTCCGGGTGACCCTTGATGTCGGCGTACTCGGCCTCCGTCAACGGCGCCGGCTTCTGAAGGATCGCGTCCGGCAGCGCGAGCTTCCCGATGTCGTGGAGCAGACCGGCCCGGCGGCACACCGCCACCTCCGGGGGCGAGAGCCGCAGCGCCTGGGCGAGCTCCGCGGCGTAGAGCGACACGCGCATCGAGTGGCTCTCGAGGTGCACATCCCGGTCCTCGAGCGCGGCGACGAAGGGGGCGAGGGTTTCCGTGCGAGTCAGCATCTTCATGGACCCAACATCCGTCGAGCGACCGGGTACCGTCAATTCGGCATCTCTGCTAAGAGGAATCCGCCGGCCCCGGAAGGGCCCCGCCACGCCGGGATCCGGCCGATCGTGAGCCGAGCCCGGCCCGGGCATGCCCCAGACCTGGGGTCCCTTGACACCCGGAGGCCCCAACAGTAGGGTGGGGTGGGGCTCCCGCCCCCATACCGCATGATCGCACTCGGGGCCGATCACGCCGGCTGGCAGCTCAAGGAGGAGATCAAGGCCTGGCTCCTCGACAAGAACGTCGAGGTCCTCGACTTCGGCACCTACTCGCCCGATGCGGTCGACTACCCCGACTACGCCGCCCAGGTGGCGGAGGCGGTGGCGGCCGGCAAGGCGGACCGCGGCATCCTGGTCTGCGGGACGGGCATCGGGATGTCCATGACCGCCAACAAGGTACCCGGCGCGCGCGCGGCCTTCTGCCCCGACCTCTTCACGGCACGCATGAGCCGAGCCCACAACGACGCCAACGTGCTGACCCTCGGGGGCCGGCTGACGGGCCGGGAGCTGGCGCTCGAGATCGTCGAGATGTGGCTCCGGACGGAATTCGAGGGGGGACGCCACAGCCGGCGGGTCGGCAAGATTGCGGAGCTGGAGCAGCGACACGCCGCCAGAGGGGAGGCCTAGGAGTGTGTCGGGATAACCCGGCGCTGACCGCCGAGCACCTGGTGCATCGAGGAGCGCTCCGAGCGGCGGCTTCGCCGCCGCCACGACGGGGGGGCATCGGGGGGGGTCTTCCGAGACCCCCCCGAAGTGACCTAGAGCATGTCATGGCCGGCTGAGGTCGACCCCCAAGTGGCGAAGGCGTCACCGTGACCGAGTCGGGAGGGCCCACGCCATGAAATGCCCGTTCTGTGGCCACAGCGAGGATCGGGTCGTCGACTCGCGGGTCGGGCGCGACGGCGAGTTCATCCGGCGCCGGCGCGAGTGCCTGAAGTGCCAGCGACGCTACACCACCTACGAGTACATCGAGGACGTGCTTCCGATGGTCGTCAAGCGCGACGGCCGCCGGGAGCCGTTCGACCGGGCCAAGCTCCGCAACTCGATCCTCAAGGCGTGCGAGAAGCGCTCCGTGGGCGTCCAGGCGGTCGACAACGTCGTGGCCGACGTGGAGGCCAAGCTCCACGAGCGGGCCGAGAAGGAGGTCTCGAGCCTCGAGCTGGGCGAGCTGGTGATGAGCCACCTCCAGCGGCTGGACCAGGTGGCCTATGTCCGCTTCGCGTCCGTCTACCGGCAATTCAAGGACATCGCCCAGTTCATGGACGAGGTGAAGGGCCTCATCAAGGGGCGAGAGGCCGCCAAGAAGCGGCCCGGCAAGGCGCGGGTCTGACCTCGGAGGGGGGCTTCGTCCCCCTTCCGAACCTCCCCCAGGAACTTGCGCGGGCGAAGCCTGCGCAGGGAGCGCCTCGGCAAGCAGCGTGAGGCCGAACCGAGCGTTGCGGTGTCAGTGATCGTCGTGCCGGACGACTACGACCGGGCGTACGTCGCGAGCCCGCACCTCGATCGGCTCCGGGTCCGCGGCGAGGTGCGGATCTACACCGATTCACCCGGCGACGAAGCGGAGCTCCGGTCGCGCCTCGCCCCGGCGCGGGTCCTGATCCCGATCCGCGAGCGCACGCCGGTCACCGCGGCCCTCCTGACCGCCCTCCCCGAGCTCCGGCTGATCTCCATGACCGGCACCGGCGTCTCCAGCATCGACGTGGCCGCCGCCACGGCCCGGGGCGTCCTCGTCACGAATACCCCGGCCATGTCCGTGCCCGCCGTCGCCGAGCTCACCTTCGGCCTCGCGCTGGCCGTCTTCCGCCGCATCCCGGCCATCGATGGCTGGATCCGACACGGCGCCTGGCCTCAGGACCTCGGTCGCGAGCTCGCTGGCAAGCGGCTCGGCCTGGTGGGATTCGGGGCGATCGGGCACCGGGTGGCCGAGCTGGGCCGGGCCTTCGGCATGACGGTGGCCGCCTGGAGTCGGCGCCTGACCGACGACGCGGCGCGGGCGGCCGGGGTGATCCCGCTCGCGCTGCCCGAGCTCATGGCGACTTCGGACGTGGTGTCGATCCACGTCCGTTCGACCCCCGAGACGCGCGGGCTCGTGAGCCGGGAGCTGATCGAGCGGATGAAACCGAGCGCGGTCTTCATCAACACGGCGCGGGCCGCGGTCGTCGACGAGGACGCGCTCCACGCGGCGCTGGCCGCGGGCCGCATCGCCGGGGCGGGCCTCGACGTCTTCGGCGAGGAGCCCCTCCCGACGGACCACCGCTGGGCGACGCTTCCCAGCGTCGTGCTGACGTCGCACCGCGGCTGGACGACCCGGGAGACGCTCGACCGCTTCATGGCGGAGGCGGTGGAGAACGTCCTCGCCTACCTGGACGGCCGGGCCCGCCACGTCGTCAACCCCGAGGCCCTCCGCTCCTAGTTCTCTCGGGGGGGTCTCGGAAGACCCCCCCCGATGCCCCCCCTCGGTTGCGGCGGCAGAGCCGCCGCTCGGAGCGCAGCTCGACGCTGCGCGCGCTCGGGCAAGCTGCCGGGTTACTCCGACACACTCCTCGGGCCGGCGCCGGGGCCGACGGGGCGCTCCGAGACCCCGAGCGCCTGACGAGGGGCCGGCTTCCGGGTGGCGAGGAGGACGCCGGCAATGACGATGAGCGCCCCCATCACGTGGATCCACGTCACCGGCTCGTCGAGGAAGAGCCACGACAGGGCCAGAACTTCGAAGGGGAGGAGGTTGACGGTGAGGGCCGCGACGGGGGCCGGGACTACCCGGATGCCCCAGTAGAACCAGATGTGGGACAGGGTGACCGGGACCGCCGCGTAGAGGATCGCGAGGATCGTGCCCGGCCCCAGGGCCGGCACGGTGGTCCAGGGCCGCTCGACGAGGGCCATCGGCACCAGGAGCACCGCGGAAACGAGGTACGACCCGGTGGTCACGACGGTCGGCGCGAACCGGCGCGCCACCTGCCGCGCGTAGACCGAGTAGACGGCGAAGAAGCCCTGGCCGGCCAGGATCAGGACGTCGCCGGGATACAGGTCGAGATCGAGAAGCGCTCGCAGGGAGCCCCGCGTGACGGTCAGGATCACTCCGACCGACGACAGCACGATGCCCGCGACGTTGGCGGGTGTGAGCCGCTCTCGCAGCCAGGTGGCCGAGAGAATCGCGACGAAGATGGGTCCGGTGGCGCCGACGATCGCCGCGTTCACGGCGAGGGTGCGGGCCAGCCCGTAGTACCAGAGGGTCGTGTTACAGACCAGGCCCGTCACCGCCAGGATCACGAAAGACTGGAGGTCGGCGACGCCGGCCAGCGGCCAGGTCGGGTAGCTCAGGCGCACGTACCAGAGAAGGAGGACCGAGGCCAGCAGCGCCCGGAGAGCCGTGAGGGTGATGGGGCCGATCACCTGGAGGGCGAGCTTGCCCGCCATGAAGTTTCCCGCCCAGATGAGGCTGATGAGCAACAGGAGCCCGTAGGCCTCGTGCTCCTGGAGCTCGCGCTCTGCCGTGGTCATCCTTTCCTCGCCGAGAAGCGCGGAGGCCCCGGCAGGGCGGGGCCTCCGAGGCCAAACGGAGGTGACCGCGCGCTACTTCTTCTTCTTGGCGGCCTTCTTCTTCGCCACTCGGCCTCACCCCCTTTCCGCGGCGGCCTCGGAGCCTCTCGAGGCGGCCCGCTCGGAACTGGCGCCTCGCGCTATTGCGGCGAAGGTAGGGCAGGCCCGAACGGCTGTCAAGTGAAAAATGCAACCGGCGGGGTGAAGCGGCCGTCGGCTCCCCCACATCTTGTGGTTGACCGCGCCGCTCCCCGCGGCCGCCGTCCGCAATCTGCAGCCCGACGTTGACACGCTGGCGCCCCGATGCTAGGGTGAGGCGCATCCCTCGCATCGTATCTCGCAGCTCACGCACTCATATTCCAGCGGAGGTCGGGATGAAGCGACAGGTCCGGAAGATCGTGTTCGTCGAACCGAAGTCGACCCACCTCCACGTGTACAGCCGCGTCTGCATTCCCCGGCTCGGCTCCGTGCTCCT
>DASYQW010000090.1 GCA_036005065.1 Candidatus Methylomirabilota bacterium
GAGCCGCCTCAGCCGCCCTCCACCCGCATCCGGGGATCCAGCACGTCGCGCAGCCCGTCGCCGAGCAGGTTCAGCCCGAGGACCGTCACGGAGATCGCCGCCCCGGGCAGCAGACAAATCCAGGGGGCCTCCCGCAGATAATCCCGGCCGTCGGCGATGATGTTGCCCCAGGTCGGAGCCGGCGGCGGGGGGCCCATCCCGAGGAAGCTCAGGGCGGCCTCGGCCAGCACCGCGTAGGCGAAGACGAAGGTCAGTTGGACGCGTTCCAGAACCGGTGGGCGCCCTGGTACGGCTTGAAGCCGGTCAGGCTGCGCACCATGCCGAGCTTCACGCCGGAGTCCCCGAGCTTGTAGATGTAGACCTGGTCGGTCATGCGCTGCTCCCGCTCGGGGCTGACCGCTTCTCGACCTGAAGCGATGGGGTGGCGGGCGGGGCAGACGATGACCGCCCGCTTGGTGGAGACGGCGGGCGGTAGTCGAGGGCGGGCCGTGGCGACCCGGCCCGCGGTCAGGCGGTGGCGGTCAGGATCTCGAGGATGTCCTCGTGGCGCGTGTCGGCGTCCGATTGCCGGCCGATCTCGAGCAGGCGGGGCCGGGAGAGCGCCAGCCAGGCGGCGGCGGCCTCGGGATCGAACTGGGTCCCCGCACCCCGGCGGACCTCCGCCATCGCGATCTCCAGCGGAAGCGCCCGGCGGTACGGGCGGTCCGACGTCATGGCGTCGAAGGCGTCGGCCACGGACACGATCCGGGCCCCCACCGGGATTGAGGTTCCCCGGAGCCCGTTGGGGTACCCGGTCCCGTCGTAGCGCTCGTGGTGACTCTTGACCGCCTCCGCCTCCCGCCTCAGGGTCGGGTAGGGCGCGAGCATCCGCGCCGCCGCCTCCGGGTGGTGCTTGATGCACGCGTATTCCTCCTCGGTGAGCGCGACCGGCTTGAGCAGGATGGCGTCCGGCGTCGCGAGCTTGCCCAGGTCGTGGAGCATGCCGGCCCGGCGCGCCACCGAGACCTCGGCTGGGGGGAGCCCCATCGTCAGCGCGAGTTCGGTGGCGTAGAGGGCGACGCGCACCGAGTGTCCCTCGAGGTACTGGCTCCGCGAGGCGAGCGCGCGGACGAAGGCCGCCATGATCTCCAGGCTCTGGCGCTCGACGCTCTCCTGCAGGCGCACGCGCTCGGCGACGAGCCCGGTGGCGCGCGCGTAACCGAGGAGGAGCTTCCGCTCGTGGGCCGGGAAGAGCCCGCCCCGAGAGTCGCGGCCCGCGCAGAGGACGACGGTTCCCTGACCGAGCTCCGACGCGACGGCGCCCACCAGCGCCGGGCCGCGCGGGTCCTCGGTCCAGGCGAGCGGCGTCTTGGCGCCGGGCCGGATCACTTCTAGCGCGAACCCGTGGAGGTGGCGGACCAGGGTGCCGGCGCCTCGCTGGGCGACGATCGGGCCTCCCGGAGGTCCCTCCACGAGGATCAGGCCGGCCTGGGCGTTGAGATTCCGGAGGACGGAGCCGAGGACCGCGTCCGCGAACGCGGGAAGATCCGAGGCCTGAAACGTCAGATCGGCGAGCTCCAGCAGGGAATCCGGCGCCCCGGCTCGACGCGGGGGCTTCGACTCGGCGATCCCGGGGAGGCTTCTGGCCCGGTGCCGCGCCGTCCACGCCTGTCCGGCCACCACTGCGGTATTCATCGCTCGGCCTGCATCGGGACGGCCCTCCCCGTATTGGAGGTTCCGCTGCGCTGGTGGAGTGCCGACCCGGCGTCGGCGCGACACCGCGGAACCGTCAAGCAACGGTCGTGCCTCGCCGCCTCTCTTCTGGGAGTTGCGTGAAACCAGCAGGTTATGCGTCGGGGGCGTGCTTTCCGGCTCGGCATCCGGGGCAAATGGCCCGGAACCGACCGGATGCGCCCGCGGCGGTGGCCGCTTTCTGGCCAGACCGCGCGTTTGACACGCCGCCCGCCTTGCGTCATGGTCCGAAGCATGCCGGGCGGCAGGGCGCCCCTCGCGGCCGGCCTCAAGAGACACCGCCTCGAGGTGGCGCTCGCCTTCCCGCTCTTCGCCTACGTCCTCGTCCTGACCGTCGTTCCGATCCTCGACACGATCCGGCTCTCGCTCACCGCGCCGTTCGGCGCCGCGTTCCCCTCGCTGGCGAGCTACCGCGCGATCTTCGAGTCGGAGGTCTTCCATCGCGCGGTCCTGAACACCGTCGCCGTCACGCTGCTCTCGATCACGCTCCAGATCGCGGTGGGACTGGGCGTGGCTCTCGCGCTCCACCGGGAATTCCCGCTCCGCGCCCTCGTGCGGACCGTGATGCTGATGCCGCTCGGCGTCCCGACCGTGGTGGCGGGGGCCGTGATGCTCCTGATCTTCTCGCGCTCGGGCTACCTCAACTCGGCCCTCTTCGCGCTCGCCGATCTCGTGAATCGCCTGCCGGGCGTCCAGTGGCGCTTCGAGCCCCTGAGCTGGGCGGTGGCCGGTGGGTGGCGGACCCTCCTCACGCTCGCGATCGCCGACATGTGGAAAGTCCTCCCCATGGTCACCCTGATCTTCCTGGCCGGGCTCGAGTCGATCCCGCCCGACGTCTACGAGGCGGCCGACGTCGACGGGGCAGGGCGCTGGCCGCGCTTCGCGCGGGTGACCCTCCCGCTCCTGGCGCCCTACCTGACGATGGCCATCATCCTGCGGGCCATCGACGCCTTCAGGATCTTCGAGCTGGCCCTGGTCCTGGCCGGCCGCGTGGAGCCGGTCCTGGGGACCTTCATCTGGAGCCGGTACGGGCCGCCGACGAGCGACGTGTACACGGCGGCCGCCGCCTCCATCGTGCTCTTTGCCCTGATCATGGTCTTCATCGTCGCCTATCTCCGGCTCTTCGCCGGGCGGGTCGAGATCGAGGCGTGACGGCGGCCACCGGGACGCGACGCCCGCGGCGCAGCCCGCTCGAGCCCCTCCGGCGCCCCCTGTTCGGTCTGTGGGTCGTGGTGTCGGCGGGCTTCGTCCTCGTCCCTCTCTACCTGATCGTCATCGTCTCGGTGGCGCCCGGGGACGCGATCTTCGGCGAGCGCCCCGACCTCGTGGTGACCGCGCCCACCTTCAAGTTCTGGCAGCGCGTGGTGGCCCGGGGTGACCTGTGGGGGCCGCTCCTGAAGAGCCTCACGGTCGCGACCGCCACCACCCTCCTGGCCATCGCCGTCGCGGCGCCGGCCGCCTACGTCATCGCCCGGATGCCGCCGCGTCCCCGCTATGCGCTGGTGATCGGGCTTCTCGTCACGCGCATGTTCCCCGAGTTCACGGTGGGGATCGCCGTCGCGACCCACTTCGCGCGCCTCGGGCTGGTGGATGACTACCTGGGCCTCACGCTGGCCCACCTGATCGGCGCCCTCCCCTTCATCGCCTGGATCCTGGTGGGCAGCTTCGGGTCCATCCCGCGGACCCTGGAGGAGGCGGCGGCGGTCGACGGCGCCTCGCGGCTGGGAACGCTGGCCCGGGTCATCTTCCCGGCGGCCGCGCCCGGGATCGCCGTGGCGGCGCTCTTCGTCTGGCTCTATTCCTGGAACGAGTTCGTCTACGCGCGCCTGCTGACCACCAGCCAGAACACGCTTCCCCTCCAGGTCTTCCAGGCCGTCGATCGCGGCAGCCGGCAGCAGATGGCGGCGGTGGCGGCGGTTCTCGTGGTGCCGATCCTCCTGGTCGTCTACGTCCTCCAGCGCCACCTCCGCCCGGGGGCGCTCACGGGCGCCGTCAAGGGGTGAACTCCGGATCGCCCAGGCTTGACATCATGATGTCATTTCAGCATGGTGGGATCATGCGGCGGGCCCAGATCCAGCTGGACGAGAGGACCTACGCCGTTCTTCGACGCCGCGCCTTCGAGCGCGGGTGTTCGTTCTCGGCGCTGGTCCGCGAGATGCTGGCCGGATCTCTTGGGCGTCGAGCGCCGAAGCAGAGGCTGACCCTCAAGCAGTTCGGCTTCATCGGTGTCGGACGCTCGCGACAGGGCCGGCTATCCCCGGTGTCCGAGCGGCATGACGAGGCCCTGGCGGACGCCTTCGCGAAGCCTCGTCGTCGATGATCTTCCTCGACACCTCGGCCATCTACGCCATGGCGGACCGCGGAGACACCCGCCACCGGGACGCGGTACACCGGTTCCAGGCGGCCCTCGAAGAGGGATCAGGCATCCTCACCCATAACTATGTCCTCCTGGAGTCGATGGCGCTCGTGCAGCACCGGCTCGGTCTGGCCGCCGCCCTCAGCCTCGCCCGCGATTCCGAGGCCTTTGCCGTGGAGTGGGTGGACGGGGCCGTGCACGCCGAAGCCGTTCGTCGCCTCGCCCGGTCGAGAAGGCGACGCACCAGCCTCGTCGATGAGGTGAGTTTCCTGGTGATGCGAGCGCGGGGTGTGGAGGCGGCCCTGGCCTTCGATCGGGACTTCGAGTTCGAGGGATTCCGGCTGTACGAGGGGTAGGGGACGCGTGACGCGGCGGGTGTGCCGTGCGGCGGCCGGCGTCCTCCTGGCGGCCCTCGCCGTCGCGCTCGCGGCCTGCCGGCCGGCGGGGGACGCCCCGGGATCGCGGATCACCTTCAGCATCTCGCTCGCCGAGGACGAGAAGGACGCCGTCCTGGCGATCCTCCGCCGCTTCGAGCGGGATGCGGGGATCAAGGTCACCCTCACCGCCGTGACCGGCGAGGCGCTGCCGGAGAAGCTCAAGGTGGACGCGGGCGCCCGCCGCCCGACCATTCATCTCTTCGCCAAGGACAACCTCGCGCTCCGGGTCCTCGTCGACGCCGGGCTGGTTCAGGAGCTCTCCGACGTCCCGATCCCGGAGGGTGTCCTCCCGGGCATGGTGCCGGAGCCGGTCGACGGCCGCCGGTACTTCCTTCCCTTCCGGCCGAACGTCCAGGTCACGTACGTGAACCGCGGTCGCTTCGACCGAGCCGGCGTCGCCCCGCCGCGCACCGCCGACGAGCTGCGCGCGGTGGCGGAGACGCTGAAGAAGGCGGCCGGTACCGCCAAGGTGACGCTTTCCCTCGCCGAGGGCGGCGCGGCCGCGGTGACGGTGACCGAGTGGATCCTGATGTTCGGCGGGGACCCGCTCGTCCTCAACGACGACGGCGCCGTGCGGGCCCTGGAGTTCCTCCAGGGCCTCTGGCGCGACGGTCTCCTGGCGCCGGAGAGCCTCCTGGCGAAATACGACACGCAGGTGGATTACCTCCAGGGGGAAACGGCCTGGCTGGCGCCGAACTGGCCGTTCACGTCCAAGGTGCTGGCCGAGCAGGACCTCCTGGAGCGGTTCCACGTGTACGCGGGGTGGCGAGGACCGGCCCGCGCGGCCCGGGTGGTGGGCGGGGACGTCCTCGGCGTCCCGAGGGGTGTCACCGGGCCGTGGCGCGACGCGGCGCTCGCCCTGGCGCGCTTTCTCATGTCGCGTGAGGCCCAGCGGATCCTGGTCGCCCAGAACGCCTGGCCGTCGATCCGGGGCGACGTCTATGCCGACGTCCCGGCGGTCCTGCGCGAGACCTTCGGCGCGATCCAGGCGGCGCTCAGGGACGGCGTCGTCCGGCCCAACGTCGCCCACTGGCCGGAGGTCACCGAGGCGATGAACGAGGCGGTCCGCCGCGTGGTGGTGCGCGGCGAGCCGGCCCGCGCGGTCCTCGACACCCTGCACGCCAAGGTGGCGGCGGCGGCGCGGCGGAAGGGCGTGAAACCGTCCGTTTCCGGGCCCTCGAGGCCTAGGGGCCTCCCCTTAAGTTGAGGCCTTGACAGGGGGCGCCCCGGGCTGCTAGCTTGCTGTTCGAGGAGGCGCCAACATGCGACAGAGTGCCCTCGGTCGAGCTCTCTGTGTAGCACTCGCGGTCCTGCTGCTGGGCGCGCCATTGCCCGTGGCCGGCCAGGCCATGATGGCATCGCTCGGGACCGCCCGCGGGTTCCGGGCCGTCGAGCTCTCGCTCGACGATGGCGGGAGCTGGCTGCCCCTCGGCGCGCGGTCCCTCCCGGTGATGAACGGGACGCGGGTCCGGAGCACCGGTGGTGCCGCCACCCTCGAGCTGACCGATGGCAGCCGCATCGTCCTCCTGCCGTTCAGCGCGATCCGCGTGCGCGAGGCGGGGTCGGCCACCGCGGTGGCCGTCGACTACGGGCGACTGACCTTCCGCCTCCCGAGCCAGACCCGGGTCGAGCTCCAGACCCCGTCGGCGCGGCTCGAGCCGATCCGCGCCGAAGCCATGGGCGGCGAGCTCCTGGTCCGTCGGAACGGGACCACGGGCCTCGAGATGACCGCCGGCCGCCTCCGCATCCACGAGGCGATCACGGGCCAGGTTCGCGTGGCGAGCGTGGCGACCTCGGGTCAAGGTCTCGCGAAGCCGCCGGCGGCGTCGGCGGGCGCCCGGGGCGTCTTCGGCCCCCAGGGCGAGAGCCTCGGCTACCTCGCGCCGGACGGCCGGCTGGTGGCGCAGCCGGGCTTCACCTCGGATCTGACGCAGCCATTTCCCTCGCGCCTCGTCCAGGCGGCGATGGCGAAGGTCCCGGCTGCGGCTCAGCGGGACGCCCTGCCGCTCTTCGACCTGAACGGTGGCTATGTCGGCTACGTGGCCGGCCCCGAGTTCCACGCCCAGGCGGTCGGGGTGACGCCGGGTGGGGGGTCCGCCGAGGCCGTCATCGCTCGCGCTCCGGCCGACCTGACGCCGCGCGTGCAGCCGGTGACGCGTCCGCTCGCCAAGGGTGATCGCCTGTCGGATGGCGACAAGATCCGCACCGGAAAGGACGGGGCCGCGGAGCTTCGTCTCGGCGACGGGAGCCTGATCCGGCTCGGCCAGCTCTCGGACTTCGAGGTCGAGCGCCTCGAGAACGATTCGGCGGGCGCGCCGCGCACCTCGAGACTGCGGCTCGCCACGGGGAAGGTCCGAGCCTTCGTGAAGACCCCGTTCGTCCAGAAGGTCTCCACCGGTCAGGCCCAGTTCTCCATCGGGACGCCGGTGGCGACGGCCGCCGTGCGGCAGACGGACTTCGCCGTCGTCCAGGCCTCGGGCGGCAGCGCCAAGGTCTACACGCTGGGCAGCGCCGTGGAGACCACCGGAGTCGGCGGCGGCTCGGTCACCTGCGTGAGCAACCAGTACACCGAGGTGGTGCCGGGCAAGGGTCCGTCGCCGTGCGCGCCGATTCCGTTCGTGGACAAGGTCGCGCTCACGAGCGAGCTCGCCTTCGAGTCGGAGGCCGTGGGGGCGGGCTACGGCTCGGATATCGCGTACGTCGCGATCCCCTTCTTCGTCGTAGCCGCGCTGGCCGGGGTCTACTTCTCCGGCGTCTTCGCGACGTCGATCCGGCCCTAGGCCATTTCGGGGGGGTCTCGGAAGACCCCCCCGATGCCCCCCTCGCCCGCAGGCCCGCGGCACCCCGCCGTCGCCGTCCGTCCGCCAGCGCCGGCGCGTCAGCGCGCCATCGAGCCGGCCAGGACTTCCATCACGTCCAGGGTTCTCTCGAGCGACGGCCCCACCGGTCGAAGCTCGCCTCGAAGAACAGACGGGCGGCAAGGTGACACACTCGGTACCGGACGGCCAGGGTCGGGGGAGGGGCGTGATAGGCTGGACGGTGTCGCTCGGGCGTGGCGACCCGCGCGGGTGGCGCCTCGCACGGAATAGGGCGGGCCGGCGTCGCGTCTCTATGGATGGGGCGGCGCGCGGGACCGACCCGTCGCGGCGGCCCGGGATGTTCTCGGTGGAAGGAGGTGCGGAGTAGAGATGAGAGCCCTCGTGATTGCGATCCTGTTGCCGCTCGTTCTGGCCGGTCCGGCCCTTGGCTTTCAGTGCCCGCTGCTCATCAAGCAGCTGAACGACGAGGTAGCCAGGCTCTCCCCGGACGATCCGAAGGTCAAGCGGGCGAAGTCGCTGATCGAGGAGGCCCGGCAGCGGCACGCC
>DASYQW010000091.1 GCA_036005065.1 Candidatus Methylomirabilota bacterium
CCCTCGGCGCAACCTCTATATTGCGGTATATTGCTACAGGTTGTCAAGAGTGAGGATGAGGAGGATGAGGGAGATCCGAGGACCCGCGTTTGGTCGGAGTTGGTCGGACCGCAACGGGACGCTTCATCTACGCTCCGACCACCCCGCCGGAGCGCGAGCCCCCTGCCGGGTCGTGCCCAGTGCCCCCCGGGGGGGAGAGGCCGTGCCGGTTGCGGGGAGGTTGCAGGTCGCGCCCCGATCTGCCGCGGTCTGCACACCCGCGTGTCGCATCCCTTCACCAGTTCTCATGCTGCTAACTTTCGGCTAGAATAGGGGTGGCCTTCGCCGGAGGCCTCGTGCAGCTGGTCTGTCGATGTCTGCGCTGCGGTCACATCCACCCGGGAACGACCCCTCCCGAGCGCTGCCCCGATTGCGGGGCACCGGGGGAGGAGTTTGAGGTGGTGGAGGAGGACTGAGACAGCCGGAGCGGGCCTCGACGGCCCTCTCCGGACCCCCCCGGTCGCGGCGGCAACGCCGCCCCTCGGAGTGGAACCCCCGGTGGCGGGGGGAAGGGGGTGAGGGCGCGAGCCAGACCCCGCGCGATTTTTCGCAGGGACAGACTCAGGTCGGGAGGTGCCCATGGCCATCGTGACGATGTCGCACGAGATGGGGTCGGGGGGCGCGGAGATCGGTGCGGCACTGGCCGAGCGGCTCGGTTACCGCTACGTGGACCAGGACATGATCTCGCAGGCCGCGGGTCGGTACGGGGTCGGCGAGGAAAAGCTGGTCCAGCTCGACGAAACCAAGCCCTCCCTCTTCGAGCGCTTCGACGTCGAGACGCGCCAGTACATCACCGTCCTGCAGTCGGCCCTGCTGGACGTGGCCGAGCAGGACAACGTCGTGATCATGGGTCGGGGGGGGCAGGTGCTCCTCCGGGGGATCGGCCACGTGCTCCGGGTGCGGATCATGGCGCCCTTCGACATGCGCGTGAAGCGCGTGATGAAAAAGATGGCGGGCCAGATGGGGGAGAGCATGGACGCCCGGACCACGGCCGAGATGGTCCGGCGGAACGACCAGGAGAAGTTCGGGAGGATGCGATATCTCTACGACGTGGACTGGTCCGACCCGGCGCTCTACGATGTCGTGATCAACACCGAGAAGCTGGCGACCCAGGGGGCCGTCGACGTCATCGTGGGTCTCCTCGGACGTCCGGAGCTGGCGGCCACCGAGGCGTCGCGTCAGGCCGTGCGGGACCGTGCGCTGGCCTCCCGCGTCCGGACCGCCCTCGCCGCCCACCCGGAGACGCGCAAGTACCGCATCAACGTCGAGGCTGATCGGGGCGTCATCCAGCTCGAGGGTACCGCCGCTCTGGAGAAAGCGTCCGAGGTGGCCCGGACGGTCCCCAGCGTGGTCGACGTCAGAGGGCAGCTCCTGGAGGTGCCCCCCATCCCGCCATTCGTGGCTTGACGGGCGGCGGGCCGCTACCGCACGACCTTGACGACGCGGCTCGTGAGCCCGAACAGGGCCAACGCTTCGCCGCGGGCATGAGCGGCGGCCTGACTCTGGAACTGGCCGTACCGGACGTGATAGATGACGGTGGGGCTGAGATCTTCGTCCAACCGGATCTCGAAGCCGCGCCCGCGGAGGGCGCGGGCTGCCGCGATCGCCTCGTGGAGGGTCGGGAAGGTGTCGACCTGAACCTCGAGGCCGTCGTCGGCCTCGAGGACGGTTCCGCGGCCGAGCTCGGCCGCCGCGCGCCGGGCCTCCCGCAGGGAGGGGAAACCGGTGGCCGCGACGACGTAGTGGCGCCGCACCTGTTGCTTGCGGAACCGGACGGTGGCGTAGCCGAGATGATTGAGCTGGTCCTCGATTCGATCCGCCGCCTCGGCGGACGTGAAGGGTCCGCTCTCGAGCGCGTAGCGCTCGGCCGGGGGGGCGGGGGCCGTGACCTCCACGGGCGCCGGCATCGAAGCCGACGGAGACACCGGAGCCTCGGCGGGCGCCGTGGCGCGCTCGGGCGGCGCCTCGACGGGCGCGGCGGCTGCCTCGGGCGCTCGGGGCGGCATCGGGGCGATGGTGACGGCCGCCCGGACGGGGGCCGCGATCCGCAGGGCCGGATCCCACACGCCGTCCACCCGGCGCTCGAGAAGCCAGGCGATAATGACCACGATGAGCAGCATGCTCACGACGCCGAGGGGCACGTGAGTGTAGCGACGCATGAGGGTACCCATGAGGAGCTCCGCCTCGATGTTTAGCGGGGGCCGGCGGGAAGTCAAGGTTATTCTGCTCCGAGGGCCGGTATGACCCGGTTTCTCGCGCGGTTAGGCGCGGGCGTCGTCGTCGCCCTCGCGGTCGGGCTCGGGCTCGGGATCGGGCTCTCGTGGACCGGGGCCCGTCTGCCAGCCGCCTTCCGGGGCGGATCATCCGGGGGCGCGGCCGCGGCCCCGACGGCGGAGGAGATGCAGCGCGCCTTCGTGCGGGTGGCGGAACGGGTCCGTCCTGCGGTGGTGAACATCGCAACCTCCCACTTCCTGCGCCGCCAGCGTCCTCCCGGGGCCGACCCCTTCTCGGGCGATCCGACGTTCAAGGACTTCTACGACCGCTACTTCGGCCAGCTGCCGCCATCCGAGCGCGAGCGGGCCGGCGTCGGATCCGGCGTCATCATCGACACCCAGGGCCACATCCTCACGAACCTCCACGTGATCAAGGGGGCCGACGAGATCGTCGTCCGCCTGCACGACAAGAAGGAGCTCAAGGGGAAGGTCGTCGGCAGCGACACCAAGACGGACCTGGCGGTCATCCGCATTCCCTCCGAGGGGATCGTGGCGGCGCCGCTCGGGGACTCCGATCGCCTCCAGGTGGGCGAGTGGGCGATCGCCATCGGCAGCCCGTTCGGACTGGAGCAGACCGTCACCGTCGGCGTGATCAGCGCGACGGGGCGCTCGGAGGTCGGCATCGTCCCCTACGAAAATTTCATCCAGACCGACGCCTCGATCAACCCGGGCAACTCGGGCGGCCCCCTCCTGACCTTCCGCGGGGAAGTCATCGGGATCAACACCGCCATCGTGTCCACCGGCCAGGGAATCGGTTTCGCCATCCCGATCAACAGCGCCCGCCACGTGGCGAGCGCGCTCGTGTCGAAGGGCAAGGTCGTCCGTGGATGGCTCGGAGTTTCCCTCCAGCCACTGACGAAGGACCTGGCCCAGTCGCTCGGCGCCGGAACCGAGAAGGGCGCTGTCGTCACGCGGAGCCTGCCGGGGAGCCCGGCCGAGAAGGCCGGTCTCGTCCAGAACGACGTCATCCTCAAGTTCGGCGACGTGGTGGTCGAGGATCTCCAGCACCTTCAGCGGCTGGTCCTCGACGCGCCCGTCAATCAGTCGGTGACGCTCCGCGTCCTGCGGAAGGGCAAGGAAGTCGCGATGCCCGTCACCATCGCCGAGGCGCCGCCCGAGCGGCCATCGCCCTCCTAGAGGCGAGGAACCGAGACAGCCCTCCTCGTGGTCTTCTCCTGGCGCAGGATCCGGGCTCGCGTGACGGCGGTTCTCCACCTCGATGAGTCGCCGTCGCGACTCGCGACCAGCATGGCCGTCGGCGTGTTCATCGGCATCACGCCGTTCTTCTTCCTGCACACGGTGCTGGCCGTGATCGTCGCGCTGATCTTCCGGCTCAACATGGCGGCCACCATCACCGGCGCCTGGTTCAATCTCCCCTGGTTCGCACCCTTCCTCTACGCCTTCTGCCTCAAGCTGGGCGAGGCCATCCTGAGCGGGAACATCGGGCTCATATGGAGCTTCGGCGAGCTCACCGAAGCGGCGCTCGCCCTGCTCCATACCAGCGCGCGAGAGCACGCGGGGAACTTCGTCCAGATGTTCTGGGACGCCCTCTTCGTGGCCTCGAAGCCGCTCTTCATCGGCACGACGGTGGTCGGGCTGGTGGCGGCCGTGACGACGTACTTCGTCACGCTGGCGGCCATCAAGGAGATCCGTCTTCTGAGTCACCTCGCCCCCGTTCCCCCCGGAGGCTCGGACGGCAATCCCTCCTCGGGGGAGCGGCGGCCATGAAGGTCGAGACGCCGTTGGACGAGATCGCGCTCCTCCTGACCCGTGTGTTTGCGCTCGGCGAGGTGGCCGCGGGCGCGCTGGCGCGGTTCGGGGCCATCCTCGGCGCGATCCTCATCGGGTGGATCGCCTATCGGATCGTGATCGGGCTGATCGATCGTCTGCTCAGTCCCCTGGGAGGTGTGGCCAACTACACGGCGCGTGCGCAACGGGCGCGGACGCTCAACCCGCTCCTGGCCAGCGCGGCGCGCTATGTCATCGCGTTCATCGTGACCGTGGTCGTCCTCAGCGAGCTCGGGATCGACGTTCGGGCCCTGATGGTCTCGGCCGGGGTCATCGGGCTGGCGATCGGCCTCGGCGCCCAGAGCCTGATCAAGGACGTCATCACCGGCTTCTTCATCCTCTTCGAGAACCTGATCGCCGTCGGCGACGTCATCGAGGTGGGCTCGCACAGCGGCGTCGTCGAGGCGGTGGGACTACGGGTCACCAAGATCCGGAAGTTCTCCGGCGAGCTCCGGATCGTCCCCAACGGCGAGCTCACGGCGTTCGGCCATCATTCGGCCGGCTGGGCCCGGGCCGTCGTCGAGGTGAGCGTGGGGTACGGCGAGGACATCACGCGCGCGCTCCGCGTCCTGGAGGGAGTCGGACACGCGCTCCGGGAAGCCCACCCGGGGCAGGTCCTGGAGCCCCCGGTGGCCGAGGGCATCCTGCGGTTCCAGGCCTCCGACGTCGTGCTGCGACTCCACGCCCGCGTGGATGCCCAGCACAAGTTCCCGATGGAGCTCGAGCTCCGCCGGCGTGTCAAAGAGGGACTCGACGCCGCGGGCATAGAGATCCCGTATCCTCAGCAGGTGGTTCACGTCTCTCCGGATCACCCATCACTCGTCCCGCCACGCGAGAAGGAGTCTCGGGCATGAGGGTACGCTCCGCCATTTTCCCGGCCGCCGGTCTCGGCACGCGGTTTCTCCCGGCCACCAAGGCGCAGCCGAAAGAGATGCTCCCCCTCGTCGACAAGCCGATGATTCAGTACGTCGTCGAAGAAGCGGTGGCGGCCGGGCTCGATCGGCTCACGATCATCACCGGCCGCGGCAAGCGCGCCATCGAGGACCACTTCGACGCAGCCGTGGAGTTGGAGTTCTACCTGCAGGAGCGCGGCAAGTGGGAGGAACTCGCCCAGATCAAGGCGATCTCCGATCTCGCCCCCGTGTCCTACATTCGCCAGAAAGAGCCGCTCGGGCTCGGCCACGCCATCCTCTGCGCGCGCCCGCTGGTCGAGGACGAACCCTTCGCCGTCTTCCTGGGCGATGACATCATCGTGGCCGATCCCCCGTGCATCGCCCAGCTGCTCGCCGTCCACGCGCAATACGGAGAGCCGGTCCTGGCCGTCGAGCGCATGCCCCGCGACCAGCTCAGCCTGTACGGGGTGATCCGCGGGAGCGCGGTGGGGGACAACGTCTATCTGGTGGAAGAGCTCGTCGAGAAGCCGGCTCCGGAGGCGGCGCCGTCGGACCTGGCGATCATCGGCCGTTACGTCCTGACGCCGGACATCTTCCCGATCCTGGCCGAGACCCCGCCCGACCACCGCGGCGAGATCCAGCTCACCGACGCGCTGCGTCGCCTGCGGGAGCGACGTCCGCTCTACGCCGTCCGCTTCGCCGGGCGGCGCTTCGACACCGGGGACAAGCTCGGGTT
>DASYQW010000092.1 GCA_036005065.1 Candidatus Methylomirabilota bacterium
GAGCGCTCCCCAGCGGTTCGCCCCTTGCGTGGCGGCGATTCCTCGCCGCCCGACCATTCGGAGTGGGCTCATTCGCGCTCTACAAGGCCGTGACGGGCGTGGACGCCAGGCAAAACGCCGGTTCACGCATAATACGGGCTAGGGGCTGTTGGACGGATGGGAAGCATGGGCCCGAGAATGATTGGCTGCGGACAGCTTCCGAGCGGCGGCTTCGCCGCCGCAACGGACGGGGGGGCATCGGGGGGGTCTTCCGAGACCCCCCCGAGGATCTAGCCATGGCCGAGCTTCTCACCGTCGATCGCGCCACCAAGACCTTCGGGGGGCTCCACGCGCTCTCGCAGCTGTCGTTCGCGATCCGGGAGGGGGAGATCCTGGGCCTCATCGGCCCCAACGGCTCCGGCAAGACGACCCTGTTCAACTGCATGACCGGGCTCTATCCACTCACCAGCGGCCGGATTCTCTTCGGCGCGCCGCCGGTCGATCTCGTCGCGCTGGACCCGCACGAGATCGCCGAGCGCGGTATCTCGCGGACGTTCCAGACGCTGCGGGTCTTCCCGAACCTGACCGTGCTGGAGAACGTGCTGGTGGGCTTGCACTGCCGCCGGCGAGCCGGCGTCCTGGGGGCGATCTTCCGGCCGGCCTGGGTCGTCGCCGAGGAGCGCGAGGCGACGGGCCGAGCCGAGGAGCTGCTGGGGCTGTTCGGCGAGCGCCTGCTGCCGCGCCGCGCTTGGCCGGCCCGGAGCCTCTCCTACGCGAACCGGCGGCGCCTCGAGATCTCGCGGGCCCTGGCCACCCGCCCGCGCCTCCTCCTGCTCGACGAGCCGACGGCCGGCATGAACCCGAGCGAGAAGGCGGAGATGACGGGCGTCATCCGCGCGATCCGCGAGCGCGGGGTGACCGTGCTCCTGATCGAGCACGACATGCGGGTCGTCATGCAGGCGGCCGATCGGGTCATCGCGCTCAACTACGGCGAACGGATCGCGGAAGGCCGCCCGGAGGCGGTGGCGCGCGACCCCGCGGTCGTCGAGGCCTACCTCGGGAAGGTGGCCGGCCGTGCTTAGCCTCCGGGACGTCGACACCTATTACGGCCGCATCCAGGTCCTGCGGGGGGTGAGCCTCCGGGTGGATCACGGCGAGATCGTCTGTCTCCTCGGCGGGAACGCCTCGGGGAAGTCCACCACGATGAAGACGATCCTCGGCGCGGTCCGGCCCGCCGCCGGCACCGTCGAGTTCGAGGGGCGCGTCATCAACGCGGCCCGGACGGCGGAGCGGATCGCCATGGGACTGGCCATCGTCCCCGAGAACCGGCGTGTCTTTCCCCGCATGACGATCCTGGAGAACCTGGAGATGGGCGCGTTCGTCCGAGCCGATCGGGGGGCAGTGCAGGCCGACCTCGAGCGCGTCCTCGCGCTGTTCCCTCGGCTGCGCGAGCGCCTCGGCCAGCGAGCCGGCACGCTCTCCGGCGGCGAGCAGCAGATGCTGGCCATGGGCCGGGCCCTGATGGCGCGCCCCCGGCTCATCCTGATGGACGAGCCGTCCATGGGACTCTCCCCCCAGCTCGTCGAGCGGAACTTCGAGCTGATCCAGGAGATCAACCGGAGCGGCGTCACCGTCTTCATGGTCGAGCAGAACGCCGCCATGGCGCTCTCCATCGCCCACCGCGGCTACGTCCTGCGCACGGGCGAGATCGTGATGGCCGGCCCGGCCGCCGAGCTCCTGCGGAGCGAAGGCATCCGGCGCGCCTACCTCGGCGAGATGTAGACGGGCCCTTGCCGTCATCGCAGCGACGAATTATCCTAGCGCGGCATCCGGTTTCACGGAAAAGGAGCATTCCATGTGTGGCATCGTCGGCTTCTTCGACAAGGCCGGGAGGCCGGGGCGGCCCCTGGGGGCGACCCTGCTCGGCATGCTGGACGCGCTGGCCTGCCGGGGGCCGGACTCCTCGGGGATCGCCCTGTGGGGCGAGCCGGCCGACGGGCTCGTAGTGCGCGTGAAGATGGGTGAGGGCGAGGACGCGCTCGCGCGCCGGCCCGCGATCCTCCGGGAGGCCGCCCGGCAGGGGCGGGTCGGGGCCACGGAGACGCAGGGCGCGCTCCTCCGGCTCGTCGTCGCCAAGGCGGAGCCGGTGGAGCTGGGCGCGGCCATCGAGGCGATCGCCCCCGACGTCGAGGTGGTCTCGATCGGCCGGCGGCTCGAGATCGTCAAGCAGGTGGGGGCGCCGGCCAACCTGGAGGTGGAGTTCGGCATCTCCCGGCGAAGGGGAACCCACGGGCTCGGCCATACTCGCCTCTCTACCGAGAGCCGGGTGGACCTCTCCCACTCCCAGCCGTTCTGGGCGCACGGGACCGCCGACCTCGCGATCGTCCACAACGGGCACATCACCAACTACCATCGGCTGCGCCGGGTCTACGAGCAGGAAGGCGTCCGCTTCTACACGGAGAACGACTCCGAGATCATCGGGATCTATCTGGCGCGCAAGCTCGGCGAAGGGCTCTCCCTGCGGGAGGCCCTCGAAGCGTCGCTCCGCGACCTCGACGGCAGCTTCAGCTACCTGGCCGCCACCGCCGACGCCTTCGGCTTCGCCAAGGACCCCTTCTGCCTGAAGCCGCTGATCGTGAGCGAGAGCGAGCGCGCGGTGGCCGTCGCCAACGAGGAGATCGCGCTGCAGGCGGCGCTCCCCGAGGGCTACCAGGCTCGGGAGGCTGGCGGCCGGGCCGTCGCGGTGTGGGAGGTCCCGGATCCGGCCTCACGCCTGGGCGCGCGCCCCCGCCGGGCGCGAAGCCGGAGGCGGGCGGCGTGAAGACCGTCGAGTGCCAGGGGAGGACGGTCCGGCAGATCAACGAGGCGATCCGGCGCCTGGTGGAGGACGGCGAGCCCGAGATCCTCGTGCGGCATCCCGGCGCGCGGCACAACCTCGCGGTGGCGGTCGTCCGGGACGTGGCCATCACCATCGACGGCCCGGCCGGCTACTACGCCGGCGGGATGAGCGACGGCATCCGGCTCAGGGTCCGGGGCTCGGCGGGCTGGGGCGTCGCCGAGTGCCTCATGTCGGGTGAGGTCGTCGTCGAGGGGAACGCCGGCAACGGCGCGGCGGCCTCCATCCGGGGCGGGACCGTCGTGATCCGCGGAGACGCGGCGGCCCGGGCCGGGATCGCGATGAAGGGCGGGCTCCTGGTGATCGGCGGCCGCGCCGGCTACATGACGGGCTTCATGATGCAGCGGGGCACCATCATCATCTGCGGGGACGCCGGGGAGGCGCTGGCCGACTCCATGTACGAAGGCGTCGTCTTCGTCGGCGGCCGGATCGCCGAGCTCGGGAACGACGCCGTCGTCTCCGACGCGAGCCCCGGCGAGCTGCGGGAGATCCAGGCGACGCTCGCCCGGTACGGGCTTCCGGGTCCCAAGGCCTTCCGCAAGGTGGTCTCGGGCCGAAAGCTCTGGAACTACGACAAGAAGGAGCTGGACGTATGGAAGGCGGCGTTCTGAAACCCCTCCGGACGAGCCAGGTCTTCCCGCCGGAGGTGATGGAGGACATCCAGGTCAAGGCGGAGCTCGGCCGCTACCGGTTTCGCGGCTTCGGGACGATCCGGCCGCGGCCGCTCCCGTCGTTCGACGACCTCACCTTCCTCACGTGCTCGCTGACCCGGATCCCGCTCGAAGGCTACCGCGAGCGCTGCAGCACCCGCACGGTCCTCGGCTCGCGACACGCCAAGCGGCCCATCGAGCTGGAGATCCCCATCATGATCACGGGGATGAGCTGGGGGGCGCTCTCCTACAACGCCAAGGTCGCCCTGGCCCGGGGCGCCCGGCGCGTCGGGAGCTCCACCACCACCGGAGACGGGGGGATGCTGCCGGCCGAGCGCGAGCACGCCCGCGTCCTGGTCTACGAGGTGCTGCCGAGCCGGTACGGGATCAACGTCCACCATCTCCGGTCGGCTGACGGCATCGAGCTCACGGTAGGGCAGGGGGCCAAGCCCGGGACGGGCGGCGTCCTCCTCGGCTCGAAGGTCTCGGCCGAGATCGCCGCTGCCCGCGAGCTCCCGGCCGGCGTGGACCAGCGCAGTCCCGCCCGCCATCCCGACTGGCTGGGGCCGGACGACATGATCATCAAGATCGAGGAGCTCCGGGAGGCGACCGACTGGCAGGTGCCGATCTTCGTGAAGCTCGGCGCCACCCGGGTCTACGACGACGTGAAGCTCGCGGCCAAGGCCGGCGCCGACGTGGTCGTGGTCGACGGAATGGAGGGCGGGACGGCGGCCTCGCCCGAGATCCTCCAGGACCACACCGGGATCCCGACCCTGGCCGCCGTCTGCGAGGCGCGCGAGGCCCTCCAGGAGCTCGGCCTCTACGGCCAGGTCCAGCTCATCATCGCGGGCGGGATCAAATCGGGGGCGGACGCCGCCAAGGCGCTCGCGCTGGGCGCCGACGCCGTCTACATCGGGACGGCGGCGCTCATCGCGCTCAACTGTAACCGACCGCTCTACGTCGAGGACTACCACGCGCTCGGCACCGAGCCCTATCACTGTCACCACTGCCACACCGGGCGCTGCCCGGTCGGCGTCACCACCCAGGACCCGGAGCTGATGAAGCGCTTGCCGATCGAAGAGGCGGCCGAGCGCGTCGCCAACCTGCTCCATGCCATGACCCTCGAGATCCAGATGCTGGCCCGGGCCTGTGGCAAGTCCGACATCCACGACCTCGAGCCCGAGGACCTGCGGGCCCTCACGCTGGAAGCCTCCGCGATCACCGGGATCCCGCTGGTCGGCACCCGCTGGGTGCCCGGCCGGGAGCGGACGGAATCCCCTCTGCCCGCCAAGGTCGGGGTGAGGGGCAAGGGGAAGAAGCGCTGATGTCCTTCCTGCTTCCGTGTCCCCTGTGCGGGCCGCGCGACGTCTACGAGTTCCGCTGGGGCGGCGCGCGAACGCGGCGGCCGGGGCCCGACTCGCCGCGAGCCGTCTGGGTGGACTACCTCTACCTGCGCGAGAACCCGGCCGGGCCCATCGAGGAATGGTGGTATCACCGCATGGGATGCGGGCGCTGGTTCCTGGCCCTCCGCGACACGCGCACGAACGAGGTCGCCCGCACCTTCTGGCCGCCGCGCGAGGCCGACTCGGCGGAGGCGGTGGTGCCGCCCCAAGGGGCCGAGCCCTGATGCGGCCCGGGCCTGATCACGCTGCCAGTCCGAAGGAGCCCTGATGACGGAGCGGCTGCCGCCCCATCCGGCCCAGCGCGCCGACCGCGGCCGCCCGGTCACGTTCACCTTCGCCGGCCGCCCGGTGCCGGCCTTCGCCGGCGACACCGTGGGCGCGGCGCTCCACGCGGCGGGCGTCCGGATCCTGAGCCGGAGCTTCAAGTACCATCGCCCGCGCGGGCTCCTCTGCTGCGCCGGGCGGTGTCCGAACTGCCTCGTCAACGTCGATGGCGTCCCGAACGTGCGCGCCTGCACGGAGATCGTCGGCGACGGCATGCGCGTGGCCGCCCAGCACGCCTGGCCCTCGCTCGAGCACGACGTGTTCGCCGTGTTCGACCGGTTCGACCGGCTCCTGCCGGTCGGCTTCTACTACAAGACCTTCATCCACCCGCGCCGGCTGTGGCCGGCGTACGAGTACGTCTTGAAGCACCTCGCCGGCCTGGGCCAGGTGACCTGTCCGGACGAGCCGCCCGGCCACTACGAGCGCGGGCACCTCTTCGCCGACGTCGCGGTGGCGGGCGGCGGGGCGGCGGGGATGGCGGCGGCGCTCGAGGCCGCGCGAGCGGGGGCTCTCGTGGTCCTCGTCGACGCCGAGCCGCGCCTCGGGGGGAGCCTCCTCGTCCGGACCCGGCCGCTCCTCGACGGCGAGTTCCGGGGTCGGCCGGGCTGGGAGGTCGCCGCCGCCCTGGCGGCCGAGGTGGCGGCTGAGTCGCGCATCCGGGTCCTGAACGAGGCGACCGCCTTCGGCCTCTACGAGGGCGGCCTCCTCGGCGTGCTCCAGGGACGGCGCTTCGTGAAGCTGCGAGCGCGCCAGGTCGTCGTCGCCACCGGCGGGTTCGAGCATCCGCTCGTGTTCCAGAACAACGACCTGCCCGGTGTGATGCTCGGCTCGGGCGCCCAGCGCCTGATCGCCCTCTACGGGGTCCAGCCGGGCGCGGCGGCGGTCGTGGCCGCCGCCGACGATCGCGGCCTCGACGTCGCGAGCAGTCTCCTCGAGGCCGGGGTGAGCCTGGCCGCCGTCCTCGACGCGCGTCCGGCGACGCCGGAGTCGGAGACCGCGGCCGCGTTGCGCCAGGCCGGGGTCCGGATCCAGAACGGCCGGACGGTGCTCGAGGCCCGCGGCCGAGGCCGCGTGCGGGCGGCGGTGGTGGGCGGCGCCGCCCGCGACGAAGGAGCGCGCGAGGTCGCCTGCGACCTCGTGTGCGTGGCGACCGGCTTCGAGCCGGCGGCGGGACTGCTCGGCCAGGCCGGCGGGCGACTGACCCACGATACCGCGCGCGGGCGGCTCGTCCCCGCGGCACTGCCGGCGGGAGTCCTGGCGGCCGGCGAGGTGACCGGGGTGGAGGGACTCGCCGCGGTGCTCGCGTCGGGACGGCTGGCGGGAGCGCAGGCCGCGCGCGCGCTCGACGGCGCCGGCGGTGGCGGGACCGCGCGGGTGGCCGAGCTCGCCGAGGCGCTGGCGGCGGCGACCCGGCGCCCCGTGAGTCGCGGCTACCTGGCCAGTGCGCCGCGGGCGGGGGCCAAGAAGTTCGTCTGCCTCTGCGAGGACGTGACCGAGAAGGATCTTCGGCAGGCGGTCGCCGAGGGCTTCGATCACATCGAGACACTCAAGCGCTACACCACCGTCACGATGGGGCCCTGCCAGGGCAAGATGTGCCACCGGCCCTCCATCGACCTCTGCGCGGCGCTGACCGGCCGGACGGTCGAGGCGACCGGCACCACCACCGCGCGGCCGCCGTCCGTCCCGGTGCCGCTCGGGGCGCTGGCCGCCCGCCTCCACGAGCCGGTGAAGCTCACCCCCATGCACGACCGCCACCAGGCGCTGGGCGCCAGCCCCATGGACATGGGCGCCTGGAAGCGACCCTTCGTCTACTCGACGGTGGAGGAGGAGTGCCGGGCCGTCCACGAGGCCGTCGCGCTGATCGACGTGAGCACGCTCGGCAAGCTCGAGGTGCGCGGGGCCGACGCCGCGGCCTTCCTCGACTGGCTCCACCCGGGTCGGTTCTCCGACCTCAAGACGGGCCGCATCCGCTACCGGATCCTGTGCGACGATGCCGGCATCATCCTCGACGACGGCACGGTGGCCCGGCTCGGCGACGACCACTTCCTGGTCACCACGACGACCGGCGGCGTGGAGGCCATCGAGCAGTGGTTCACCTGGTGGCTGGCGGGCAGCGGGAAGTGTGCGCACGTCGTGAACCTCACCGGTGCGCTCGGCGCCATCAACGTCGCCGGGCCGCGCGCCCGCGAGCTGCTGGCGCCCCTGGCCGATCTCGACGTGTCGGCGGCCGGGTTTCCCTATCTGGGCGCGAAGCAGGGGCTCGTGGCGGGCGTGCCGAGCCTGCTGCTCCGGATCGGCTTCGTCGGTGAGCTCGGCTACGAGGTGCACTTCCCGTCGGACTACGGGGCGTACCTGTGGGACACGCTGATGGAGGCCGGAGCACCCCTCGGCGTCCGCCCGTTCGGCGTCGAGGCCCAGCGGGTCCTGCGGCTCGAGAAGCAGCACGTGATCGTCACCCAGGACACCGACGCGCTCACCAATCCGCTCGAAGCCGACATGGCCTGGACGGTGAAGCTCGACAAGCCGGACTTCGTCGGCCGCGACGCGCTCTTGGAAGCCCGCGGGCGGGCGTTCCGGCAACGGCTGGTGGGTTTCACCCTGGCCGGGGACGGCCTGCTGCCCGGAGAAGGCGCGGCGGTGGTGGCCGATGGCCGGCCCATCGGCCGGGTGACCAGCTCGAAATGGAGCCCGCACCTGGGCCGCGGGATCGGGATGGCCTGGCTGCCGCCGGAGCTCGCGCGCGACGGGGGCACGTTCGAGGTGCGGGTCGACGGCAGCACGCGAACGGCCACGGTCGTGGCCAAGGCCTTCTACGACCCGGATGGCGCCCGCCTCCGGATGTGAGCCGTCCATGAGCCCCGCGACCTTCAGGCCCATCCGGATCAGCGCGATGTACGGGGCGCACGTGGCCCTCGGCGCCCGCTTCAAGGATGACGGCGACTGGCGCGTCCCCGACGCCTACACCTCGGCCCGCCAGGAAGCGGCGGAGGCTCTGGCCGCGGTCGGGCTGGCGGACACGAGTGCGTGCGGCAAGCTCACGGTGCGGGGGGAGGCGCTCGGGCCGGTACTGGCCAAGGCGGCCGGCGTCGACCGGCTGGCCGTCGGGACGGCCACGCGCGTCCGCATCAACGGCGCGGGCGTTCTGGTCGGCCGGCTGGCGGACGACGAGCTGCTGGTGCTCACGCCGCTGGCCGACGCGGCGGCGGTGGGGGAAGTGCTCGCCAAGAGTGCCGGCGCCGGCTGCGCGCACGTCACCGATCTCACGTCGGGGCTGGCCGTCATGGACCTGATCGGCCCGCGGGTCGGCGGGCTCCTGGCCAAGGTCGCCCCGGTCGACCTGTCGGAGGGCGCCGTCCCGGCGCTGGCGGTCGTTCAGGGGGAGCTGGCCCGGGTTCCCGCGATCCTGATCCGGCTCGATCGGACACCGGCCCTGGCGTTCCGCGCGCTCGTCGCCCGCGAATGTGGCGCGTTCGTCTGGGAGGCGCTCGTCGACGCCGGCCGCGACCTCGGCCTCACGCCGATCGGGGCCGCCGCCTGCGCCCTCCTGAACGGCTCCGAGTGAGGAGGACGGCTGGGTTGTCCAGCGCATGCTCCGAGCACCTCTCCCTCGGAGGGGGCCGTCGAGGCCCCCTCCGATGATGTTGCAGCTCTTCCGGACCTCGCGGATGTGGACGGCGCGCCCGCTGCGCGACCGGTACGACATCGTCATCATCGGCGGGGGCGTGCACGGGCTGGCCACCGCCTACTACCTCGGCCAGCGCGGGATACGCGACGTCGCGGTGCTCGAGAAGTCGTACATCGGCGCCGGCGCCAGCGGGCGGAACACGGCGATCATCCGCTCGAACTACCGGACGCCGGACGGGGTCGCCTTCTACGACGAGTCCGTGAAGCTCTACGAGGAGCTGTCGGCCCGGCTCGGTTACAATGTCCTGTTTTCCCAGCAGGGCCACCTCACCCTGGCCCACACCGACAGCGCGATCGTGGGCCTGCGCGTCCGCGCCGATGTGAACCAGCTCTGCGGCGTGCGGAGCCGGCTCATCTGGCGCGAGGAGATCCAGAAGCTGGTGCCGGCCCTGGACGTTTCCGACCGCCCGCGGTATCCGGTCCTGGCCGCCCTCTACCACCCGCCCGGCGGGATCATCCGTCACGACGCCGTCGTGTGGGGGTACGCCCGGGGCGCCGACCGGTTCGGCGTCCACATCCATCCGTTCACGGAGGTGACCGGGATCGACGTCGCCAACGGCCAGGTGACCGGCGTGCGCACCACCGGCGGCGACATCAAGACCGGCCGCGTCCTCAACGCCACCGCCGGGTTCTGCTCGACCATCGCCCGGATGGTCGGGCTCCGGCTGCCGATCACCACCCACCCGCTCCAGGCGTTCGTGACCGAGCCGCTCAAGGCGTTCCTCGACAAGGTCATCGTCTCCTCCAACCTTCACGTCTACGTGAGCCAGACCGACCGGGGCGAGTGTGTCGTCGGCTCCGAGATCGACCCCTACACCTCCTACAGCCACCGGTCGACGCTCCCCTTCCTGGAGATGACGGCCCACCACGCGCTCGAGCTGCTGCCCTGCCTCAAGGACGTGCGTGTCTTGCGCCAGTGGGCCGGGATCTGCGACATGACGCCCGACTACTCGCCGATCATGGGCGAGGTGCCGGGCGTCAAGGGCTTCTACCTCGACGTGGGCTGGGGGACCTACGGCTTCAAGGCCGGGCCGGTCTCCGGGATCCGCATGGCCGAGCTGATGGCCACCGGGCGGACCCCCGACCTCCTCCAGCCGTTTTCGATCACTCGCTTCTGGGAGGACCGTCTCGTCGGCGAGAAGGCGGCGGCGGCGGTCTCCCACTGATCAGTGCACGAGCGGCGACCCACTGTGAAACCTGAAGGAGAGAGTCCAATGACGGCGGACGAGATCCGATCGCGCGTCAAGAAAGACAAGGTCGACTACCTCCTGGCCCAGTACGTCGACATCCACGGGACGCCCCGCTGCAAGGGCGTGCCGGCCCGGGCGCTCGAGCTGTTCCTGGAGGGGTCGGCCGGCTTCGCGGGGGCGGCCGTGTCGGGGATGGGGCAGGGCCCGCACGATCATGACATGATCGCGGTCCCGGACCTCGCCTCCTACACCCCGGTGCCCTGGGAGACCGGGGTGGCGCGCCTGGCCTGCGACATCACCGTGGACGGGAAGCCCTGGGCCTACTGCCCTCGCACGGTGCTCCGCCGGGCGACCGAGGAGCTGCGGCGCGACGGATACGTCATGATGGTGGGAGCCGAGGCGGAGCACTTCCTGGTCCGGCGCCGGGAGGACGGCACCATCGTCCCGTTCGACCCCGACGGCGTCGATACCCTGGACAAGCCCTGCTACGACTTCAAGAGCCTGGCCGGCTCGATGGGCTACCTCCGGACGCTCGTCGGCTACCTGGACGAGCTGGGGTGGGAGCCGTACGCCTCGGACCACGAGGACGGGACGGCCCAGTACGAAATCAACTGGAAGTACACCGACGCCCTCACGACGGCCGACCGGGTCACCTTCTACAAGATGATGACGAGCCAGGTCGCCAAGCGCTTCGGCGCCATCGCCACTCACATGCCGAAGCCGTTCCCGCACCTGACCGGCTCCGGTACCCACTTTCACATCTCGCTCTGGGACACGGCGAGGCGGAAGAACCTCTTCCTCGATCCCAAGGACCCCCGCGGCCTCGGCCTGTCCAAGCTGGCCTACCAGTTCCTGGGCGGCGCCATCCATCATGCCCGAGCCCTGACCGCCGTGGTGGCCCCTACCGTGAACGACTACAAGCGGCTGTCGGTCGGCGAGTTCCTGACCGGCGTCACCTCGGGCTTCACCTGGACGCCGGCCTTCATCAGCTACGGCGACAACAACCGGACGCAGATGTTCCGGATTCCCGAGCCCGGCCGGTTCGAGTGCCGGCTGGTGTCGGGGTCGGTGAACCCCTATCTCGGCATGGCGGCCTTCATCGCGGCCGGCCTCGACGGCATCCGGCGGAAGCTCGACCCCGGCGAGCCCAATATCGGGAAGAACATGTACACGCTGACGCCCGACGAGGTGAAGCGCGGCAAGATCGGTCTCATCCCCCAGAGCCTGGCCGAGGCGATCGCCGCCTTCGAGGAGGATCCGGTGATTCAGGGCGGGCTCGGCCCCGAGCTGGCCGAGGAGTTCCTCAAGGTCAAGCGCCAGGAGTGGGTCCGTTACCACAACACGGTCTCGCGCTGGGAGCTCGACCGCTAC
>DASYQW010000093.1 GCA_036005065.1 Candidatus Methylomirabilota bacterium
TTCACCGCCCGCCGGAGATCCGGGTTGCTGAAGGGCGGCTTCTGCGCGTTCATGTAGATGAGGAAGATGGTGTTGATGGGCGCCTGGTAGATCTCGACGTCGTCGCGCGCCCGCCTGAGCTCGTCGGCCTGCGTCTTCCGCATGGGCGGCCAGGCGTCCCAGAGCATGATCTTCCCGGCCTTGGCGGCCGCCAGCTGGGTGGGCCCGCCCGCCAGGATGAACTGCTTGACCCCGTCGAGGTACGGCAGGCCGGGGATGAAGTAGCTGGGGTTCTTCTCCCACTCGATCACGCTGCCCCGCTCGTACTTCTTGAATTTGAAGGGCCCGGTGCCGATCTGGGCCTCGGGCGCATTGAGGTCGCCGAACCGGGCGAGCACGTGCTTGGCCGCCACCCGGCACCAGGCCGAGGCGAGGGACGGCAGGAAGGGCGCGGCCGGGAACTTCAGCTTGAATTCCACCGTGTCGGCGCTCACCACCTCGAAGCTCGCCACCATCGGCTTGAGCGAGGCGCCGCACTTGGGACTCTTGAAGTCGGGATTCAAGATGCGGTCGAAGGAGGCCTTGACGTCGGCGGCGCTGAAGGGCTGGCCATCGTGCCACTTCACTCCCTTGCGGAGGTGAAAGGTGTAGGTCTTGCCGTCGGGCGAGACCGTCCAGCGCTCCGCCAGGTCACCCGCAATCTTCGAGGGGTCGTCGGGGTCGTAGTGAAGCAGGCCGCTGAAGACCCCCGCCGTCGCCTGCTGAACGACCAGCGGCGACTCGGCGTGAACGTCCAGCCGGCCGGGATCGCCGTAGTCGAACCAGGTGAGGACGCCGCCGGGACGGGGTTTCTCCTGGGCGAGGGCGGCCGGGGCGCTCGGGTCGGCGCCCGCCAGCCCGGCGGCCGCCAGGAGCGTCACGAGGAGGCGAACGGGGTGGGACGTGACCATGGACCATCTCCTTGTGTGCGGGGTGGCGGACCGAATCGCCGAGACGGCTCGGCGTGAAGACCGCCAGGCTGATCGCCGGTCCCGGAAAGAATACCATCCAGGGCGCCGTTTCGATCTGCCGGCCTTGCGGGGGCGTCTCCCATCGCCGGTCGTTTGCGCTGTCGCCTGACCGCGTGCTAGCCTGATGCGCCGGAGGCCGGTCCGCGCTCCGCGGGTCCGGATCTCGGACACCCAGCGCCCCTCGCCAGGGACGGAGGACTCGACATGCCGCCGAAGCTCGAAGGAATCGTCGTCCCCCTGCTGACGCCCTTTACCCGGGACACGGACGAGTTCGACGCCCCCGCGTATCGCAAGCTGATCGACTATCTCCTCGGCGCCGGCGTCCACGCCATCATCGCCAACGCGGCCACCAGCGAGTTCAACAGCCTGGACGAGGCGGAACGCTACAGCGCGGCCGAGGTCGCGGTCGAGCAGGCGGCCGGCCGCCTGCCGGTCCTGGTCGGCGCCGGCTCCCCGGCGACCCGGCACTCGATCCGGTGGGCGAAGCATGCCGAGGCGATCGGCGCCGACGGGCTGCTGGTGATGCCGCCCTACTACGGCACCTGCTCGCTCGACTCGATCGTCGCGCACTACGCGGCCATCTCCGACGCGACGCCGCTGCCGATCATGGTCTACAACGCCCCCTACGCCGCCCACGTCCTCCTGACGCCGGCCGACCTCGAGCGGATCGCGAGCGTCGCGAACGTGCCATGGGTGAAGCTGACCACCGGGGTGCTCGAGCACGTCACTCTGATCCGGGAGCGGATGGGGGACCGGATCGCGATCTTCGAGGGCGTGGACAGCCTGGCCTTCCCGTCGATGGCCCTCGGGTCCTGCGGCTGGGTGGCCGGGACCGCGAACATGATCCCGGAGCTCGCCGTGGAGCTGTGGCGCCTCGTCCACGTGCAGGGGAATCTCCCGGGGGCGCGGGCCCTGCACGAGCGGATCAACCCGCTGCACGAGCTGAGCCGCGATTCCGGCATCTACTTCGCGCTGGGCAAGGAGGTGTGTCGCCTGCGAGGGTATCCCCTGGGCGCCACGCGGCGGCCGTGGCCCGAGCTCACCGAGGCCCAGCGCGCGCATGCCTTCGAGCTCGCCCGGGACCTCGGGCTCGTCGCGGAGGCCGCGGCCGGGGCCTGACCGCGTCGGCCCGGCATGGGACGCTACGTCCTCACCCGGCTCGGACTGGCCGTCCCGACCTTCATCGCCCTGACGGTCCTGACCTTCGCGCTCGTCCGACTCATTCCCGGCGATCCGGTGGAAGTGCTGATGGGCGAGGTCGGCGTCGACGCCCGGCGCCGGGCCGAGCTGCGGACCCACCTCGGGCTGGACCGCCCGCTCCCCGTCCAGTACGGCCGCTACGTCCTCGACCTCGCGCGGGGCAACCTCGGCCGATCCATCGCGACCCAGACGCCCGTCTTCACCGAGTTCCTGACGCTGTTCCCGGCGACGGCCGAGCTGGCCGTGGGCGCCATCCTGCTCGCGCTCGCGCTCGGCGTACCCGCCGGGGTGATCGCGGCGACGCAACGGGGATCGGTGGTCGACCAGGGGCTGATGGCCGGGGCGGTCACCGGGTTCTCCATGCCGATCTTCTGGTGGGCCCTGCTCCTGATCCTCCTGTTCTCGGGTAAGCTCGGCTGGACCCCCGTGTCGGGCCGGCTGTCGCCCCTGGTGTTCGTCGAGCCGGTCACCGGCTTCATGCTGGTCGACACCCTGCTGTCGCCCGAGAAGGGCGCCTTCACGTCCGCGGTCCGCCACCTCGTGCTGCCCGCCGTCGTCCTGGCCACGCTCCCCATGGCGGTGATTGCCCGGATCACGCGGTCGTCGATGCTCGAGGTCCTCAACGAGGACTACGTGCGCACCGCCCGCGCCAAGGGGCTCTCGCCCTTCCGGGTGGTCGCCCTCCACGCCTTCAAGAACGCGCTGATTCCGGTGGTGACGGTGGTGGGGCTTCAGGTGGGCGTGCTGATGACGGGCGCCATCCTCACCGAGACGATCTTCAGCTGGCCCGGGGTGGGGAAGTGGCTCGTGGAGGCGGTCTACCGGCGCGACTACCCCGTGGTCCAGAGCGGCGTCCTGCTCATCGCCACCCTGGTGATCGCCGCCAACCTCACGGTCGACCTGCTCTACGGGCTGATCGACCCGCGCATCCGCCACGCTCGCTGAGTCGCCCCGATGCCGGCGACACCACCGACCGCCGACACCCCGCCGGCTGCGCCGAAGCGGCGGGGCGGCTGGCGGCCGCTGCTGCGGCGCCGGGCGGCGGCAGCCGGAGCGCTGGTCCTGGCCCTGGTGGCGACCGTCGCGATCTTCGCCGACGTGCTCGCGCCCCACTCCCCGATCGAGCAGCACCGCGAGGCTCTGCTCCGGCCTCCCGTCTGGCAGGAGGGCGGCTCGGCTCGCTTCCCCCTGGGGACGGACGCCATCGGGCGGGACGTCCTGTCGCGCGTCATGTACGGCGCGCGTTACTCGCTGGTCGTCGGCGTGGTGGTGGTGGCGCTCTCGCTCGTTCTCGGGATCCTCCTCGGGCTGGTGGCGGGGTTCTGCCGCGGGCTCCTGGAAATGGCGGTCATGCGCGCCATGGACGTGATCCTGGCGCTGCCGACCCTGCTGCTGGCGATCGTGATGGTGACGATCCTGGGCGACGGCCTCCTCAACGCCATGCTGGCGGTCGCCGTCGTCACGCTGCCGCATCCGGCACGGCTGACGCGGGCGGCGGTCATCGGGGAGCTGGCCAAGGACTACGCGACGGCCGCCCGAGCCGCCGGCGCGAGCGCGCTCCGTCTGATGGTGCTCGGCGTCCTGCCCAACTGCATGGCGCCGCTGATCGTGCAGGCCACCCTGAGCTTCTCCGGCGCGATCCTGGCGGCCGCCGCCCTGGGCTTCCTCGGCCTCGGGGCCCAGCCGCCGACGCCCGAGTGGGGGACGATGCTCGCCGAGGCGCGCGAGTTCGTGCTTCGCGCCTGGTGGGTCGTGACGTTCCCGGGCGTGGCCATCCTCACGACCGTGCTGGCCCTCAACCTCGTGGGCGACGGGCTGCGGGATGCCCTCGACCCGAAGCTCCGGGGCGTGTCGTAGCCGCGTCCGGGGCCACTTCGGCGGTAACGAGCGTGCCCGAGGAGAGCCCGGTCCGCCGCTTGGCTTCGCTCCCGAGACGGGCTATGTTCTAGGCCAATCCTGGATGCGCACTCGGAGCGAGGAGGCCAGGCCATGAGCCGGAAAATGGGGACGGAGGCAGGCATGACTCGCCGTCAAGCGCTCGGTCGCTCGATGGCCCTGCTCGGGGGGCTCGCGGCCGGCGGGGGGCTCGTCTCGGTACCGCGGGTCGCGCGGGGCGCGACGACCGAGGTCACGTTCCAGCTCGGCTGGATCGTCGGCAACGGGCAGATCGGGGAGATCGTGGGTCGGAGCCTCGGCTACTTCGAGGCGGAACCGACCGGGAGGGGAGGAGACGAGCGGAGCGGCGCGGGCGCGCCCCCGAGGAGATGCGCGTGCCGAGGCACGCCTCGCGATGCCGGGCGTCGGCGGCGTCATCGGGACCAGAGACCACCCGCCAGATAGCCGCCGTCGACTGCCAGCGTGTGACCGGTGACGAAGCTCGCGTCGTCGGAGGCGAGGAACAGCGCCGCCCGGGCGACTTCGTCGACTTCGCCGAAGCGGCCCATCGGGATCCGGGCGATCCGTCGCTGTCGCGCCTCTTCCGGCAGGCTCCGCGTGAGCCGGGTATCGATCTGGGCCGGGGCGATCGCGTTCACCGTAATGTGATGCTGCGCCAATTCCACGGCCATGGTCTTCGTCAACTCGATCACGCCGGCCTTGGCCACGTTGTAGCCGACCAGGTTCTCCACCCCGCGAAATCCGTTGATCGACGCGGTCGCAACGATGCGCCCGCCGCCTTGCTTGACCATCTGGCGAGCGGCCGTCTGGCAGCACAGGAAGACTCCGGTGAGGTTAACGCGCAACACGCGATGCCACTGGATCTCGGGATGCTCCAGGAACGGCGCGGAGTGCACGATGCCCGCGTTGGCGAACATCACGTCGAGGCGCCCGAACTCGGCGACCACGCGGTTCACGAAATCCTGCACCTGGGTCGAGTCGCCGACGTCCACGCCCATGGCCATCGCTCGGCCGCCGCGCTCGGTGATCTCCTTGGCGACGGCCTCGGCGCTTTCCGTCTCGACGTCGCCGAGCGCGACCGTCGCACCCTCGGTCGCAAACAGGAGCGCCGTCGCGCGCCCGATTCCGAGCGCGCCGCCTGTGATCGCTGCGACCCGTCCTTGCAAGCGCATGGCGCTACCTCCTTGACTCATGGCGGCGGCCCCGCAGTCGGACGACGGCCAACGGCGACCCGATCGGATTCGTCGAGGATGACGGCCTCTGGCGCAGGCCGCCAGGGCGGGTGAACTTCGCCGTCCACCTCACCGGCGAGAATGACACCGGGACGATTGAGTTCGATGGACGGCCGGACGCCGGCGGCCGGAGCCCCGGAGCGCGGCGTGATCCGCGTCCCCCCGGACTACTCCTTGAGCCCCACGCCGAAGAAGGTCTCGGAGCCCACCGGCGTCAGCTTGTAGCCGACGACGCTCTTCCGCGTCATCGCGAGCTTGGTCGCGTAGGCGATGAGGATCGCGGGCGCTTCGTCGTAGAAGAGCTTCTGGGCGCTCCGGTAGAGCGCCAGCCGCTGGGCCTCGTCCTTGGTGACCTCGGCCTTGAAGATCAGGTCGTCGAACTCCTTGTGGCACCAACGCGACCGGTTGAACCCATTCCGGGCGGCCACGCAGCTCCAGCCCAGGACCGGGATCTGCCCGGGGTCCGCGTTCGGGTAGTTCCAGCCGAGGATCACCATCTCGTGCTCGCCGTCCTGCGTCCGCTTGAGGTACTGGCCCCATTCCACGGTCTTGATGTTGACCGTCACGCCGACCTTGGCCAGATCCGCCTGGACCAGCTCGGCGGTCCGGCGGGCGTTCGGCATGTACACGCGCACCACGGGCATGGCCCACAGGTCGGCCGTGAAGCCGTTGGGATAGCCGGCCTCGGCCAGGAGCTTCTTGGCCCGCTCGGGATCGTAGGGGTAGGGCTTGATGGACGGGTCGTGCCCCGGCAGCGACGGGGGGATCAGGGCGCCGGCCGCGATGCCGGTCTCACCCAGGTAGACCGCGTCCATGATGTTCTTCTTGTCGATGGCCAGGCTCAGCGCCAGCCGGACCCGCTTGTCCTGGAACGGCTTCTTCTCCGTGTTGTAGCCGAGGAACGCGTAGTCGGCGCCCGGGATCTCGTGCACCTGGATGTCGGGGTCGGCGCGCATGAGCTTGATGTCGGCGGGGTTCGGGAAGCGCATGATCTGGCACTCGCCGGCCTTCAGCTTGGCGTATCGGACGGAGGGATCGATCGTGATGAGCATGACGAGGTTGTCGACCTTGGCGGTCCGGTCGTCCATCCCCGGCACCGACCTGGCCCAGTGGTCGGGGTGCGCCCTGTACCGGATCATCGCGTCCTTCTGGTAGGAGACGAACGCGAACGGTCCGGTCCCGATCGGCTCCGTCGCGGTCTTCTCGGGGGTGCCGGCCTTCATCATCAGGTCCGAGTACTCCGCCGAGACGATGCCGAAGGTCTCGACCGCGAGCATCGCCGGGAACGCCACGGTCGGCTTGCCGAGGCTGAACCGCACCGTGTGGCTGTCCAGCTTCTCGATCCGCTTGATCAGCTGATCGAGCCCCATGCTGACGAACAGCGCGTACCGTCCGCCGCCGACCTTGTGCCAGGGGTGCTCGGGGTTCCGCTGCCGCTCGAACGTGAACATCACGTCGTCGGCGTTGAGCTCCCGCGTCGGCTTGAAGTAGCTCGTGCTGTGCCACTTCACGCCCTTGCGCAGCTTGAACGTGTAGACGAGCCCGTCGTCGGAGACGGTCCAGGACTCCGCCACCCCTGGAATCAGGCGGGTGCTGCCGCGCTCCATCTCCACCAGCTTGTTGTAGACGTGCTTGGTGGCGTCAGCGGTCGACTGGCCGATGATCTGCATCGGCATGAAGGTCTCGGGGCTGGTCTCGTAACAGTAGACGAGCGTGCTGGCTTGCGCGGCCGCGGCATACGTCAGCGCCAGCGCGAGTCCGGCCGCCAGCCGGGTGAAATGGCGCGCGAGCCTGCATCCCATGAGAGCCTCCCGTGTGCGTCGCCTCGGGACCGAGCCTGCCCGGACGCGCGCCGCCGCTCTTGTACAGGGCTGCGTCGGCCGCGCGGCGCACCGATCATAGGCGGCGCCAGTCGACGGTGTCAAGGACACGCGGTGGACCCGACGGCGCGCCCGGTCGCGCGGCGCAGCCAGCTTTGGGGGGCGCGGGAGGTGGCCGCTACGCCAAGGAGGGGACGGCCTTCAGTGCCCTCGCGCCCGGGCCTCCTCGCGTTACATCCTTGACGTGGCGTACCGCCGCCGAGCACACGAAGATCTTCAGGTTGTTGCTGTGAGGGTCAGCCGGGACCAGAAAGAAGCCGGGGCTGCATGGCCGATAGTCGGGGCTTGATCCGACGAGCACCTCGCCGTCGTGGAACGTGACCTGCACCTGGCGACCGGGGGGTGTCGGCCGTCCGTCGACAAACTGCTTGCGCTCCCGGTAGGCCGGGTTACCCGCGAAATCTCCTACGCAGAACACGGCCTTGAGATCCTCCACCCGCACGGGAGTCGGCTCATCCGAGGCGTCACGATTGGCGAAGATGTGAAACTGTCGGCGGCCCGGTTCGAAGTCGAAGGTGTACCCTTTGACGAGCCGACCGTCGCGATACCGGGCCACGACCCTTTCGCGCAGGAACGCCTTCTCTGGCATCATCATCTGAAGGCCCTCCCCTTTCACTGGCACCCTCCCGAGCGGCGAGACGAACCGGCCGCCTCCTCCGTTGCCGTCCCGCCCGACTGGGCCTGGCTTGGAGCAACGGGGATGCCAGGGTCAACCCCTTTAGAATCAATGGGATATGCGGGAGCGCCGGATTCTTCGCCATGACGAGCGCCGGGTTCTTCGCCATGGTAGCGGTGGGATGGGGCGGCAGGAGCCGGCTGGTCGGGTGTTGCGCGCTCGTTCCATGATCGGACGACGGAGTGTCCGACGCGACGAGGCCAGGGGTGTCCGTCGGTTCGTGGTCGGCGTGATCTCCGACACCCACGGACTCCTGCGGCCGGAGGCGGTCGCAGCGCTCCAAGGCGCGGACCTGATCGTGCACGCGGGCGACATCGGATCCGAGGCCGTCCTCCGCCGGCTCCGCGAGATGGCGCCCGTGATCGCGGTGCGGGGCAACAACGATCGGGAGGCCTGGGCGGCCTCGCTGCCCGAAATCGTCGTGACCGAGGTCGCCGGCGCTCGACTCTGCGTGATCCACGACTTGAAAGGGCTCCGCCTCGTTCCGGCCCGCGAGGGGATCGATGTCGTCATCGCCGGCCATTCTCACCGGCCGAGCGTCGAGCGACGCGGCCGGCTGCTCCTGCTCAACCCCGGGAGCGCCGGTCCTCGCCGCTTCACGCTGCCGGTCGCGCTGGCGCGACTCTACGTCAGGCCGGGGCGCCTCCACGCCCGGATCGTCCCGCTCACCGTGGCGTCTCCACCAACCACTCAGCGTCCCCGGAGACGCGCGACGACCGGGACGAAGGGTCCGAGGGCCGCGTCGGATACGACGTAGTAGGAGAATCCGAAGCGCTCGCGCCGCTCCTCCAGGGTGTCGACGATCCGGCCGACCGGGCCGAGGACGATGCTCGGCATCGCCAGGACGTCCTCCGGCGTGACGCCACTCCAGCCTCGCCCCCCGATGAGGGCTTCGGCCTCCCGCCGGGGAGCGTCGGTGATGATCGGCGCCAGGACCGTGCTCAACTCGACGTCGTCGAATCGCGGGCCCGCCCCCTCGCGCACCCAGGCGATCTTCTTCGCGACGGATTCGGGCAGTCGCTCGACCGGATCGTCCACCAGCGTGCCGGTCCGTGTCGAGCTGCTCAGGATTCCGACGATGTCGGCCTCGCGTCCGGCGAGCCGCAGCATGCGTGGGCTGCCCGCGCCGACGAGGATCGGCGGATGCGGGCGCTGGGCCGGCTTGGGGAATCCATCGAGGCCGTCGATCGTGTAGTGCTTGCCCGCGAAGGTGAGGGGAGCGTCGGCAAAGAGTCCCTTGAGCACCTGGAGGGCCTCAGGACGTCACCGACAGATCACGCCGAGAGGTGTCATCGAGGTCGCGGTCTCTCTCCCCCGAAAGGCAGGCCACACGAGCGGCCCGCGCGCGTCCAGCCGGCGGCGAAACGGGCGCGACCCGTGCTACCATAGGCGCGTGCGCCAGACTGTCGGGCG
>DASYQW010000094.1 GCA_036005065.1 Candidatus Methylomirabilota bacterium
ACCGCGCCGCCCGTCTCCGTCGAGCCGCGCCCGGCGGCCCCCGCCGCGCAGTCGCTCGGCTGGCTGCGGGCCCGGATCCTTCCCAACGAGCTGGTGCCGGAGCCGGACCCGCACCGGCGCGGGCTCATCCTGAGCTACGCGCCGGGGACCGGCCCGCCCGGGCCGATCCACCGGAAGTCCTTCGTCTACGATGGAGCGCTGGCGGCCCTCGCCTTCAGCCTGGCCGGCGATCGGGTCACCGCCTCTCGCATCCTCCAGGCGCTCGTCCGGGTCCAGCGGTCCGACGGGAGCTTTTGGTTCTCCTACAGCGGCGACGTGAGCTGGCCCGACGAGGCCGACCACGAGATGGCGATCATCCGCTCGGGGGCGACGGCCTGGGTCGGCTACGCGCTCAGCTTCTATCTCGAGGGGCAGCCGCCGCCCGACAGCCCGCGCGCAGAGCGTGAGCGCGATCGCTTCCTGGCGACGGCCCGGCGCATCGCGGACTTCCTGCTCACGCTCCGGGTCGCCGACGCGCCCCACGCCCGGGGACTCCTGCGGGGCGGCCGCGGGGTCGTCCGGCTCACGGTGGATCCCGCCCGGAAGACGGTGCAGGAGGTCTACCAGGACGGGCCCGTGCGCTGGATCAGCACCGAGCAGAACATCTCCTCGTTCTTCTTCCTGGCCTCGCTCCATCGGGTGAGCGGCGAGCCGCGCTACGGGGCCGCCGCCCAGGAGATCCGCCAGCGATTGCTCGGGAGCCTCTGGCAGGAGGACCTCGGGCAGTTCGCCCAGGGCTTCCGCGAGGACGGGCGGCTCGACCGGACGCTGGCCCTCGACTGCGCCTCCTGGGGCGCGCTCTTCCTGGTGGCGGCCGGCGAGACGGACAAGGCCGCCCGCGCGCTGGCGACCGCGGACCGGCTCTACCAGAACCGCCACGGCGCGGTGGCGGGCCACCGGCCGTACCACGACCGCCCGATCTACGACGACCCGCGCGTTCAGCGGGTCCTCATGCCGGCAGCGCCCGACGCCCGGTGGAGGGACCTCGCGATCGTGTGGGCCGAGGGGAGCCTGGGGGTGGCCCTCGCCCACCTCCGCCGGGGCGATGTCGACCGGGCTCGGGAGATCGTGGGCGAGATCGCGAAGATGCGGGAGGGCGACGGCATCCGCCACGCGACGCGGGAGGTCGCCTACGAGCTCTCGGCCTCGCCCAGCGTCGCCGGCACGGCCTGGCACGTCATCGTCGAGGAGGCGCTGCGGGCCCCGCGCGCGCGCGGCGTCTGGGCCAGGTGAGCCGGTCTCGGCGCGTCGCGATCGGACTCCTCCTGCTGCTGGGGCTCCCCGGCGCGCTCCACGCGGCCGAGCCGCGCTACCGGGTGGCCCTCGTCCTCACCGAGGACGCCCTCGAGTCGCTGGCGGCCCGGCGCTCGCTCCAGGCGATGGGGATCCCTTACGACGTCGTCGCCCCGACCGGGCTCTCGCCGGCCTACGCGCTCGCCATCCTGCCGGGTCCGCTCTACAACCGGACCCTGTCGCCGGCTCATCGGGAGGCGGTCTACGGCTTCGTCTCGGGCGGCGGCCTCCTCCTGGCCACCCAGGTGGAAGGGTCGGACTACTTCCCGCTCTTCGGTCTCGACGGCGCCCGGGCCCAGCGCGACCGCTTCCGCCTCCGCTTCGCCGCCGGGGTGGAGGACGCCTGGCTGCGCTACCTCGACCATCCCAAGGAGCGCGAGATCTCGCTCGGCGATCCGACCCTCTTCAAGGAGACCATCTGGACCGTCGGGTACGGCGTGACCCAGGGGCGGGCGCTGGCGACCTTTCCGGATGGGAGCGCGGCGATCGTCGTCAACGACTACGACGCCGGCCAGGCCGTGACCCTCGGCGCCAGCCTGACCCAGACCGTGCTGCTCGCTCAGGTCGGGCAGCACTACGAGGCGGGCCGCCAGTACGTCAACTCCTTCGAGCCCTCGGGCGACGTCGTCTTCCTGCTGCTCCGCGGCCTCTACGAGGCCACCGCGCGCCCGGCCGTCTACTGGCACACGGTGCCGCGCGGCCTGGAGACCGCCATCGTCCTCACCCACGACGTCGACGCCCAGGAGGCGTTCGCCCACTCGGTCGCGTTCGCCCGGCTGGCCGAGCGTTACGGCGTCCGCTCCACGTTCTTCGTGACGACCAAGACCTTCACCGACGCCGCCGACATCGGGTACTACGATGCCTCCCGCATCCCATTCGTCGTCACCCTCCGCCGTCTGGGGTTCGAGATCGGCTCCCACTCCGTCTCGCACTCGAAGCGCTTCGCCCGCTTTCCCATGGGCGCGGCCTCGGTGACGGCCCGGAGCTACCGGCCCGCGGAAGCCCCGACCGTGATGGGCGAGGTCACGGTCTCCAAGGAGCTGCTGGACCGCGACCTGCCCGACCAGCAGACCCGCTCCTTCCGCGCCGGCGAGCTGGCCTTTCCGCCGCCGCTCATCGAGGCCCTCGAGCTGGCCGGCTACCGGTACGACTCGACGTTCTCCGCCAACAACATCATCACGAACTTCCCGTTCTTCGCCTTCGCGCAGAAGCACCTCGGCGCGCGCGAGACGGCGATCGTCGAGGTGCCCGTCACGGTGGACGACTCGCAGGGCTACCTGACCCGGAACACCGTGGACTGGGTGGTCCAGGCCTGGGCCGAGATCATCGAGGCGAACCGCGCCAACGCCGCGATGACCTGCGTCCTGATCCACCCGACCGACGCGACCTACAAGCTCGAGGTACTGCGGCGGCTCCTCGAGCGCTACACGCCGAAGCCGGTCTGGATCGGGCCGGTGGCGGCGCTGGGCGAGTTCTGGGCGCGGCGGGCCGGGGTCGGATTTCGACTCGAGGTGGAGGAGGGTCGGTGGACCATCCGCCTGGATCGCCCGGCCGTGGCGCTCGGGCGCGACCTCGCGCTCGTGGTGACGAGCGGTCGGGCCGACCCCCTCCGGATCCTGGACCGTGACGGGAAGGCCATCCGTTACCGCACGCTCGACCGCGCCGACCGCTCCCTCCTCGTCCTGGAGCCCTAGGTCACTTCGGGGGGGTCTCGGAAGACCCCCCGCGGCCCCCCCGTCGTGGCGGCGGCGAAGCCGCCGCTCCGAGCACTCCCCGATGCACCGCGCTCTCGGTGGTCGGCGCCGGGTTACTCTGCCACACCCCTAGCGCGACGCGGAGGCGCGGAGCAGGGGTGGGCGGAGCGGAGGCGGCCTCCGCTGCCCCGATCACCTTGACGCGAGCCACACCTCGACACGTTCGTTGCGTTCCTCGGCCCCGGACACGTCCTTCGAGACGAGCGGGACAGCCCCGCCGAATCCTTCGGCCGCATCCACGCGGATGCCCCGCGCCCGAAGCTCCTCGGCCACCTTCCTGGCTCGATCCACCGAGAGCCCGACACGCTCGGAAAATCCCGCCAGCGCCACGGTGGACGGGGAGTCGCGGCGGACAAAGTCGGCGACGCGGTCGATGTCGCGCTGCGCCCGGCTATCGAACTCGGTCGTCCCGGGGCGAAACCGGAACAGCGGAGCGAGGCGCCGTCCTCTTTCCGTGAGCGCCGCGTAGCGCGGCGGGCACCGTTCATCGCACGCTCTGCCCCCTCCGACTCGAACGCCGAGGTCCACGAATCCCGCCGCGGCGATGATCTTCTGACCTTCCGGCGACAGCGCGAACTCGACGAACTCCGTGGCGAGCGGATTGCTCGTAGCCGACGTCGTGTACAGGTACAGCCGCCGCGACAGCGGATACTCCTCGGCGGATACGCTGAGCGCGGTGGGCGGGATGGCCGGGACGCCGGTACCGCCGACCGCGACGACCTTGGCCCTCCGCATGGAGCTCATGGACGCGAACCCGATGCCGTGCACGTCGTCCGTCACGGCGTCCGCCAGCGCGCCAGCCTCCACGAAGCGCTTCGCCGTGGGTGCCAGTGGCAGTTCGCGCAGCACGAGCGCCTTGAAGACATCGAACGAGCTCGAGCGCTCGTTTCGAGCGTACAGGGTGATGCGCCCTTCGCCCTTCCCGAGCATCGCCCAGGCGGTCACTTGACCCGAAAAGATGCGCGCCACATCCTCCACACCGAGGGAGCTCACGGGATTCGTCGGGTGCACGATCACGGGCATGCCGTCGACGCCGAGCACGTGCTCGTGGGCCGGCGATGCGATGTCGCCCAGACCGGCGGTCGCGATCTGCGCGACCTCGGCGGGCGTGGCGCGACGCGAAGCCATCCCCACGTCGCCCGCTCCCGCAGCCAGGCTCTGAAACATCGCCGCCGAGCCCCCGGCGGCGATCTCGATGAGTCGAGGCCGGGAATCGCCCGGGAGCTGTCCCGAGACGAGCCACCCGTAGGCGTCGTCTCCCGCCCGGCGGGTGATGGCTGTCGCCCTCTTCTTCACCAGGAACGCCTCGGCCAGCTCCGGCGCCACCCTGACGCCGAGCGAGTGGGCTCCCTGCAGGCGGAGGGCATCGGCCGCGACGACGCGAACCGGCGGGGTTGCCTCGCGGTCGTGGGCACTGGCCGTGGCGTCGACCGGCAGCGCCCTCGCGTCCATCGGGTTCGGGAGCATGGCTCGGAACAGCAGGAACAGGCCGCCGGCGAGCGCCGTCGCCGCGGGAAGCGTCAACACCCACGCTATCGCGATGTTGCGCACCGTCGACCTCTGCAGCCCCGACTTCCCGACCAGCATCGTGCCGGCGACTCCGGAGGACAGGACATGAGTCGTGCTCACCGGGAGGCCCAGCCATCCCGAGACCCCGATCGTCGTGGCCGCAACCACCTCCGCCGAGGCCCCCTGCGAATAGGACATGGGGACCTTGCCTATCTTCTCTCCGACGGTGACGACGATTCGCTTCCAGCCGACGGTCGTCCCCACGCCGAGGGCGAGGGCGACCGCAATCACCAGCCACGTCGGAGCATAGTCCACGGCCTCGCGCAAGGCGCGCCTGTCACGCCTCAGCGTGTCGAGCTCCCGAGGCGAGAGCCGCCCGGGTTGACTATCCTGCAGGACGGCCAGGCTCGAGTCCACCCGGAGGATCCTCGTGCGGACGTCCCACCGCTCCTCGGCGGGTATCTCGCGGACGGAGCGTCTGTTCTCGAGAGCGGAGCGAATGGCGGCGAGGTCGCCGAGGACGCTGTCGATCGTCGACTCCGGCGCCGTCCCGATCTCTTCGCCGTAACCGGCGCGGGTCAGCTTTTCCATCTCCTCGGCGACGGCCACGGTGCGCGCCAGCGTGGCCTGGTCCTGATAGGTATCGAGCGCGAAGTCGGCGGGGAGGATGCCAATCAGGATCAGCATCACCAACCCCACCCCCTTCTGGCCGTCGTTGGAGCCGTGGGCCAAGCTCACGCCGGAGCACGTTCCGACCAGGATGGCGCGGATCCACCGCGGAGGCGCCTGGGCCTCGTCGGCCGGACGATGCAGCTCCGGTGACGGAAGGAATCGGCGCATAAGCAGGAGCAGCACTCCGGCCGCCATCAGGCCGATCACGGGGGAACAGACGAGCGAGAGGCCGATCTCTCCCACCTTGTGCCAGTTGACCCCGGTGCCGAAGACGTGCCCGGGCATCAGCGAGTTGGCGATCCCGACACCGACGATCGCGCCGATCAACGTGTGGGAGCTGGACGCCGGTAGTCCGAGATACCAGGTGCCGAGGTTCCAGATGATGGCGGCCAGAAGCAGGGCGAGGACCATCGAAAGCCCCGCTCCGCTTCCGCTCGAGGCCAGGAGCTCGACGGGAAGGATCTTGAGGATGCTCACGGCAACGGCGATTCCCCCCAGATACACGCCAACCAGGTTGAAGAAGCCCGAGAGGATGACCGCCGTCCAGGGGCGCAACGACCGCGTGTAGATCACGGTCGCCACGGCGTTGGCCGCATCGTGGAAGCCGTTGACGAATTCGAAGGCGAACGCGATGCCGAGCGCCAGAACCAGGAGAATCAGGTGCCACGTGCTGGCATCGGTCTGCATGCGGACCGAGGGACGGTGGCGGGACCCTACCGCCGGGCCGCGCGAGGTGCGCGCACGTCTGCGCTCTCAGCGGGCGCCGCGGCGGTCGGCGCCGGCGCCCGGCCTGGCGAGGAACTCGCGGAGGTATTTCCCCGTGTAGGAGGCCGCGACCTGGGCGATGGCCTCCGGCGGCCCCTCCGCCACCAGCTCGCCGCCGGCTTCGCCGCCCTCGGGCCCGAGGTCGAGGACCCAGTCGGCGCACTTGATGACGTCCAGGTGATGCTCGACGACGAGGACGGTGTTCCCGGCGTCGACGAGACGCTGGAGGACGCCGAGCAGCCGCCGGATGTCGTCGAGGTGGAGACCCGTGGTGGGCTCGTCCAGGATGTAGAGGACGTCGCGCCCGAGCCGCGGCCCCAGCTCGGCGGCGATTTTCAGCCGCTGGGCCTCGCCGCCCGAGAGCGTCGTCGCGGGCTGGCCCAGCCGGAGGTAGCCGAGCCCCACGTCCTGGAGGACCTGGAGGCGCCGGCCGAGCGCGGGCACGGCCGCGAAGAAGTCGGCGGCCTCGTCGACGGTGAGCTGAAGCACCTGGCTCACGTCTTTGCCGCGATAGCTGACCTCCCGGACCTCGGCGCGGTAGCGCCGGCCCTCGCAGGCCTGGCAGGTGACGTACACGTCCTCGAAGAAGTACATCTCGAGCTTCTCGAAGCCGTCGCCCTCGCAGGTCTCACAGCGCCCCCCGGGCACGTTGAAGGAAAAGTGGCCCGGGGTGAGACCGAGCGCCTTGGCCCGGGGAAGCCCGGCGTAGAGCTTCCGGATCTCGTCGAACGCCTTGATGTAGGTGACGGGGTTGGAGCGCGGGGTCCGCCCGATCGGCTCCTGGTCGATGAGCTTGATGCCCTTGAGGTGCTCGAGGCCGACCAGCGCGTCGTAGGCGCCGGGTGACTCGAACTCGGTCTTGAAGGCCCGGGCCACCGCGCGATAGAGGGTGTCGTGGACGAGCGTCGACTTGCCGGAGCCGGACACGCCGGTGACGCAGGTCAGCGTGTGCAGCGGGATGCGCGCCGTCAGGCGTTTGAGATTGTGCTCCCGGGCCCCGACGAGGGCGAGCCACCGTCCACTGCCGTCCCGGCGGGCGCGGGGCAGGGCGATCGACTCGCGGCCGGACAGGTAGCGGGCCGTGAGTGATCGCGTGTCGCGGAGAAACTCCGCCCGGGGCCCGGCGAAGACGACCTCGCCGCCCCGCTCCCCGGAGCCCGGGCCCAGCTCGACGCAATGATCCGCCGCCTCGATGAAGCTGCGGTCGTGCTCCACGACGACCACGGTATTCCCGGCGTAGGCGAGCTCGCGGCAGAGCTCGGCGAGCCGCGCCACGTCTCGGGCGTGGAGGCCGATGGACGGCTCGTCCAGCACGTAGAGGGTGCCGACGAGCTGGGCTCCGAGCTGGGTCGCGAGCGCGATCCGCTGGGCCTCACCCCCGGAGAGGGTGCGGGTCTGGCGGTCGAGCGCCAGGTAGCCGAGTCCCACCCGCCGGAGGAAGCCGAGCTTGGCCTGGATCTGCGCCCGCACGTCGCGGGCGACCTCCGCCTCCCACGTGGTGAGCTCGAGCCCGTCGAGCCACCGGGCCAGGTCGTCGACCGTGAGCCGGCTGAGGTCGGCGATGTGAAGGCCCCCGATCGTCACCGCCAGCGCGTCCGGCTTGAGGCGGGCGCCGCCGCAGGCCGGGCAGCCGGCCTGGCTGCGGTAGCGCGAGAGGAACACGCGGACGTGGAGCTTGTAGCGATAGCCCTCGACGTCTTCGAAGAAGCCGCGAATGCCGCCGAAGTCGTCGTCGCCCTCCTGCACCCAGCGGCGGACGTCCTCCGGGAGCTCCTGGTAGGGCGTGTGGACGTCGACGTGGCGGCGCTTGGCCCGGCGCAGGAGCTCCTTCTGGTACCAGGCCCCCGACCGGTGCCGCCAGGGCTGGACGGCGCCGTCGGCGAGCGAGAGGGTCCCGTCGGGAATGACCCGGCTCTCGTCGTAGCGCAGGAGGTTGCCGAACCCCTTGCATTCCGGGCAGGCCCCCAGGGGATGGTTGAACGAGAAGAGCAGCGGCTGGGGACGCTCGAGCGGGATCCCGCACGCGTGGCAGCCGAACCGATCCCCGTAGCGCAGGGTCTCGGGCCGGGCCCCGTCGCGCGTCACCTCGACCACGGCGCGGCCGCCGCCTTCGCCGAAGGCCTGCTCGAGCGAGCTCGCCAGCCGGGTCTGGCGGGCCGGCTCGAGCGTCACCCGGTCGAGGACGACGAGGAGCTCGGGCTGGGCGGCGAGGTCGGCGGCGGACAGCGGCGGGAGCGGCGTCAGCGGGAGGACCTCGTCCCCCAGCCGGATGCGCGCGAAGCCGCGGGCGACCAGACGGCCCAGGAGCTCCGCCGGCGCTTCCTTGGCCGGCACGGGCAGGGGGAACATGACCAGCGCGCGGGTGCCGGGGTGTGCGCGGCAGAGCGCCTCGGCCACGCGCTCGGGCGCGTCGGCCCGGGCCTCGCGACCGCAGCGCGGGCAGTGGACCCGGCCGATCTTGGCGTAGAGGAGGCGCAGGTAGTCCGCCAGCTCGGTGGCGGTCCCGACCGTCGAGCGCGCCGTGCGGACGGGGTTCTTCTGCTCCAGCGCGATGGCCGGCCGGATGTGCTCGATGTGGTCCACGTCGGGCCGGTCGATCCGCTCGAGGAACATCCGGGCATAGGTGGAGAGCGACTCGACGAACCGCCACTGGCCCTCGGCGAAGAGGGTGTCGAAGGCGAGGGAGGATTTCCCCGACCCCGAGACGCCCGTCACCACCGTCACGCGGTCATGTGGCAGGGCCAGCGAGATGTTCTTGAGGTTGTTCTGCCTGGCTCCGTGGATCCGGAGCCAGAGAGTGTTCTCCATGTGGCTCGACCCCCTGAGGTGGAATTGTACCGCGGCCGGCTGCAGGGAGCCAGCCGAGGGCGACCTCAGGGGGCAGGAGACGGTCAACGCGACGCTGGCGGTGCCGGCCGAGGTGGTGCGCCGCACGACCGTCTCCGGAGCCGGCCAGAGTCGGCGACTCGGTACCTTTCTTTACGGCAGAGGGTGCCGCCGCAGGAAGCTCAGCATCTCCTTCAGCGCATCCGTGTTCGGCCAGCGGATGTGCTCGTACAGGCCTGTCGGCTTCGAGCAGCGCAGCGTGCAGCGTGTCTCGCGGGTGACGGCGCCCAGCAGGCCGAGGTTGTGGAACGCGAAAGGCCAGCTCCGCTGCGTGAGTGTCGTGACCCAGGCGCTGGTCGTCGCGCAGGGAACCAGGGCGTCGCAGAGATTGCGCAGCAGGACCAGCGGCACCTTTCTCGGAGCCTGCAGGGATACAGGGCAGGGTGTGCGCGACCAGGGATCGGCGCCGGCATACTGACCGATGGCGGCGATCCGGTCGCCGCGCCAGACCCCGTAGAGCGCCGCCATGTAGGCCCCGTTGCTCCAGCCGAACACGTAGATCCTGCGGGTATCGATCCGGCCCGTCGCGATCACCTGGTTCAAAAAGCGATCGATCGCGAGAGCGTCCAGGTTCCTGGAGGGATCGCGGTACCACTCGTCCCAGTGGAAACCGCTCCCGGTCTCGGGGCCGTTCGACGGCCAGGGGGTCGCCCGTCTTCCTTCCGGCGAGAGGACGTAGAAGCCCTTGACCTCGGGGTCGCCGGAGAGAGGAAAGGTGTCGTGCAGGGCGAACAGATCCCGGCCCGACAGATACAGACTCTCCGGAGTCGTCAGCGAGCCGTGCAGATAGATGAGCAGGGGCCATTTGCGTCCGGCGTGCGGCTCTCCCTGGGCTTGTAACGGCGGACTCAGGCAGGCATAGCGGATGACGTCGCCCTGGCCAAAGAAAAGAGGCTGACCCCGGTAGCAATACAGCGGGATCGTCACCGGCTGCTCCGTCCGTATCGGTGGGGCCCCCATCGGGGAACAGACGAATCCATCGCAGCTCGCCGCAGGAGATGACGGCGAGAACTCTTCCTCCTGCTCCCAAGCGGAGCCCTCGGCGCCTCGAACGGCAAGGAGCAGAGCCGCGAGGAGGAGCGCAACCCGCATTCCTGCTCTCATGTCACACTCTTCCCTGGCGGCGGGCTGGGATTTGCTACGTCTATTTAGTTGGCCAGGAACTTCCGGATGGCTTCGCCCGCTTTGCCGATGGCCAGCACGCCGTCCAGGTGGCCGCCGTCCCCCTCGATCTCGAGGTACTCCACCGACTTGCCCTGCGCCTTCAGGACCGCCATCGCCTGCCTGGAATAGTCCGGGAAGAGCAGGAGGTCGGACTGGGCGGGGATCAGCAGGACCTTGGCCTTGACGTCGCGCAGCCCTTCCTCGAGCGAGGCCTTGTGTCCGGCCAGGAAGAGCTGGTTGGCCTTGACGAGGTAGAGGAACGAGTTGGCGTCCGAGGCCTTCGCCCGGGCGGCCCCGGCCTTGTCCAGGACGTCCTCGATGGCGAACTTGTTGTCCCAGCTCTTCCCGGGGTCCCGGTCGGGAGTCGCCCACTTCCGGCCGAAGGTCTTGGTGGCCCAGCCGTAGTGCCGGGCGTGGAGCGTCACCAGCTTGAGCGCCTGGGCCAGGCCCTCGACCGGCTCGTCCTTCCCGTAGTAGTCGCCCTTGTTCCATTTCGGGTCGAGGAGGATGGGCGCGGCCCACAGGTTGAGCCAGCCGATGCCGTAGGCGGGAATCTCGGCGGCGCCGATGACCGGGATGGCGCGCTCGACCATGTCGGGATAGGCCGCCGCCCACTCGACGGCCTGAAGGGCGCCCATGGAGGCGCCGATCACGGCGTGGAGCTTCCGGATGCCGAGCGAGTCCAACAGGGCCTTCTGGACGTTCACGAAGTCCCGGATCGTCACGATGGGGAAGCCCATCCCGTAGGGCTTCCCGGTGTCGGGATTGACGGAGGCGGGCCCGGTGGTCGTGACGTTCGGGTCCCTGGTGTTCAGGTTCACCAGGGTGTCGGAGCTGATCACGAAGAAGCGGTCGGTGTCGATGGGCTTGCCCGACCCGATGATGCCGTCCCAGTAGCCCGGGGCCGCGTCGGCCGGCGCATACTTCCCGGCGGCGTGGGAGGTGCCGGTGAAGAAATGGGTGACCAGGATCACGTTGTCCTTGGGGGCGTTGAGGGTGCCGTAGCTCTCGTATCCCACCCGCACGTTCTTGATGGTCTCGCCGGCGATCGTGGCGTAGGCGGGCATGGTGAAGACCTTCTTCTCCACCCGCCCGTCGTACGTGAAGCCGGGGGCCGCGATGGCCAGCAGAAGGAGTATCAGGAGCGTCCTGGACAGCCGTCTCATCTGTCGCATCCTCCGTGTCGCGTGCGTCAATGGGCCAGGGGCACCCGGCGACTATAGCACGGCCGCGTCCGCTCTTGACACCGACCGGGAGCCGGGCTATGGTTGTTGAGAACAATTCGCATTACTAATAACGGGTGACGGGACCAGGAGCCGCATGGAGACGCCCTCACCGGCCGCGCGGGGGAAGGATCGGGGCCGGCCGCCATCCGCCTCGGCGGGGCCGGCCCGCGCCGAGGTCGTCCTGCGCGCCGACCTGGCGCGCCGCGGGATGCGGCTCACCGACCAGCGGCGGCTCATCCTGGCCGCCGTGCAGGCCACCAACACGCATCCGACGGCCGAGTGGGTTCATGCAGCGGTGCGCAAGCAGCTCCCCCGGGTGAGCCTGGCCACGGTGTATCGGAACCTGCGGCTGCTCGCGCGCCACGGGCTCCTCACCGAGTTCCAGGCCGGGCCCACGGTGCGCTTCGATGCCCGGGTCCACCGCCATCACCACTTCACGTGCGCTCACTGCGGACGCATCTTCGATCTCGAGGAGCCGGTAGACGCGAGGCTCGACGCCCGGGTGACGGCCCGCACGGGCTTTCGGGTCTCGCACCATCGCATCGAGTTCTTCGGTCTCTGCGGCCGGTGCGCCCGCCGGCGGGGCGGCGGGCCGACCCGGCGTCCGGGCCCCGACTAGCCCCGCCTGTCGTACGTCCACGACCGAACAGGAGGAATGGGGAATGGCCAAGTCGCTCAAGGGTTCCAAGAGCATCGAGAACCTCAAGGAGGCCTTCGCCGGCGAGTCCCAGGCGAACCGGCGCTACCTCTACTTCGCGCGAGTCGCCGACATCGAGGGCTTTCCCGACGTGGGCGGTCTCTTCCGCGACACTGCGGAGGCCGAGACCGGCCACGCTTTCGGTCACCTCGACTTCCTCAAGGAGGTCGGCGATCCCGTGACCAACGTGCCCTTCGGAAAGACCGAGCTGAACCTCAAGTCGGCCATCGAAGGGGAGACCTACGAGTACACCCAGATGTACCCCGGCATGGCCAGGACCGCTCGCGAGGAAGGGTTCGCCGAGCTGGCCGAGTGGTTCGAGACGCTGGCCAAGGCGGAGAAGTCACACGCTGGCCGCTTCACCAAGGGTCACCAGGCCGTCGCGGGGCGGGAGCCGGCCGAAGCCATCTAGATCGATCGGAGGGGGGCCCGGCCCCCCTCCGCCCTTTCAGGCCACGATGACGACGTTCGACATCCGCGCCCCTGAGTTCTGGAGCCGCCCGGCGCTCGACACCGAGCTCCGCCGCGTCTTCGACGTCTGCAACGGCTGCCGGCGCTGCCTGCCGCTGTGTCCCTCGTTCAAGGACCTGATGGCCTCGCTGGATCGGGAGGAAGTGGACGGCGACGCCGAGCGCCTCCCTGGCGCCGACACGCAGCGGGTCGTGGACCTCTGCTATCAGTGCAAGCTCTGCTACAACCATTGCCCCTACACGCCGCCGCACCGCTGGATGATCGACTTCCCGCGCGTGATGCTGCGGGCGCGGGCCGTCCAGGTCAGGGAGCGAGGCGGCGTCACCCTCCAGGACCGGGTTCTGGGCAACACGGACCTGGTCGGCCGGCTGGGCACCGCCGTCGCGCCCCTCGCGAACTGGGCGAGCCAGAATCGCGCGCACCGGGCCTTCATGCAGGCGGTCCTGGGGATCCACCAGGACCGGAACCTGCCGCGCTTCCACCGCGAGACCTTCAGCCGCTGGTTCGCGGCGCACCGGGAGCCGGCGCCGGAGCCGGTGACGGCCCGGGTGGCCCTGTTCGCGACGTGCCCCGTCGAATACCACAACCCGGCGGTCGGGCGTGCCACGGTGGCGGTCCTGCGGCACAACCGGGTCGATGTCACCCTGCCTTCCCAGCGCTGCTGTGGCATGCCGTACCTCGACGGCGGGGCCGTGGGCGAGGCCCAACGGTTGATCGACGACAACGTGCGGAGCCTGGGCGAGGCGGTGCGCGAGGGCCGGGAGCTCGTGGTGCCGGGCCCGACCTGCTCCTACATGATGAAGCAGGAATGGCCCTGGCTGGCCACCGACGGGGAGACCGCCCGGCTGGTGGCCGAGCGCACCCGCGATCTCTTCGAGTTCCTGGCGCGCCTCCACCAGGGCGGCCGGCTCGACACGGCCTTTCCGCTCCGCCCGGGCCGGGTCGCCTACCAGCTCCCGTGCCACCTGCGAGCGCAGAACATGGGGACGAAATCCGCCGACGTGCTCCGCCTCACGGGCGCGGACGTCACGGTGATCGAGCGCTGCTCGGCCGTGGACGGGACCTGGGGGTTCAAGCGGGAGTACTACCAGCTCTCGATGAAGGTCGCCGAGCCGCTCTTCCGTGACCTCGGCGCGGCCCGGCCCGAGCGGACGGCGACGGACTGCCCGCTGGCGGGCCTTCAGATCGCCCAGGGCACGGGGCAGCGTCCGCGCCATCCGATCCAGATTCTGGCCGAGGCCTACGGCCTCCCCTGGGAGTGATGTCGGTGGAGAAGATCCGGTTCGCCGAGGTGCAGAACCTCTACGAGTACGAGAAGGTCCGCGACGCCCGGCGCCGCGAGGTGATCGCCCTCAAGCAGCGCCGGCGAGTCGCCGTCGGCGACCGCGTGAGCTTCCTCTTCGAGAACCGCCAGACGGTGCTGTTCCAGATCCAGGAGATGATCCGGGCCGAGCGGATCGTCGCCGACGACCGGGTGCAGGACGAGATCGACGTCTACAACGAGCTCGTCCCCGGGCCGGGGGAGCTGTCGGCCACGATGATGATCGAGATCGAGGAGAAGGACCGGATCAAGCCTGAGCTCGACCGCTTCATGGGGATCGACGCCGGGGACGCCGTGCGGCTCACGATCGGCCGGGACCACGTCATTCCGGGACGGTTCGAGGAGGGCCATTCGAAGGAGGACAAGATCGCGGCCGTCCACTTCGTACGGTTCCGGCTCACCGAGGCGGCCCGGGCGGCCTTCGCGCGCGAGCCGGTGGCGCTGGTGGTCGAGCACCCGGGTTATCGGGCGCGGACCGAGCTCGGCCCGGAGGCCCGGGCCGCGCTCCTCGAGGACCTTCGCGAGGGCTGATGGGCTGGCGGCGGCCCCTCGCCGGGCTGGCGTGCATCGCGACGCTGGCGGCCTGTTCGGGCAACGCGACGCCGGGCAGCGAGGCCGCCGCCCGGGGGCGTGACGTCTATCTCGGGTACTGCGTGTCGTGTCACGCGCAGGACCCCGCCGGCGACGGTCCTCTCGGTCCGGCGGTCAAGGGCTCTTCCGAGGAGCTCTTGCGGGCGCGAGTGCTCCACGGGACGTACCCGCCCGGCTACACTCCCAAGCGCCCGAGCGCGGTCATGCAGCCGCTGCCGCAGCTGGAGTCGAAGATCCCCGACCTCGCCGCCTACCTCCGCTGACCCGCCGGCCGCTCGTCCCCCGCGCGCGCCGCGTCGATCAGCTCCGAGCGGCGGCTGTGCCGCCGCAACCGAGGGGGGGCATCGGGGGGTCTTCCGAGACCCCCCCGAAAAACTAGCGCATGATCTCGAACCAGATGTAGAAGATCGCCGACAGGATGAAGCCTGCCCACAGGGTGCCCGAGACCGTCGCCAGGGGCTTCGTGGTCGTCGTGTTCGGCTGAGCGATGAGGGCGTTGACCTCGACCGCGGCCATGATGATGAGGGCCACGATCCAGAAGGCGGCGCCGGAGCGCGGCACCGGCAGTCCCTGCAGGTGGCTGGCCGCGCCCATGTAGAAGAGCATGGGGATGGAGAACAGCGTGTTGGTCCGCGACGCCAGCCCGGCCCGGGCCCCGGCCGGGGCGGCGGCCGGGTTGGCGGGCCGGCCCGCCGCGGTGTCGATCGCGTTCTGGATCACGATCTGCTGATTGGGCCAGATCACGAACCACACGTTGGCCCACATCAGGGAGCCCAGGAGCCCGCCCAGCAGGATCGCCCACCCGTAGGGGGCCACGAAGAAGCCGCCCTGACCGAGGCGGTGCAGGATGATGAGCCAGCCGGAGAGAAACGTGATCATCGCGCCCCAGCGGAACCACCAGAGCGCGCGCGGGACGAGCTTTTGAACCGCGCCGCTCCGGACGGCCGGCTCGGTCTCCGCGAAGAACGGCGTCTGGACGAAGTTGAAGTAGTAGAGCAGTCCGATCCAGGTGATGCCGGCCAGGAAGTGGATCCACCGCAGGAGGAACAGCCACCCTTCGCCCGTCAGCAGCGCCATGGACTCGTCCCCTTTCGCCTACGCCCGCTCTCGCGCGCGGGGAGCCCGACCAAGTCTGACACTACGGTGGGGGAACCGTACTCCGCGTGACCCCGAAGTCGGCCAGATTACACACGGTTCTAGCCGTGACTGTCAATCGAAAACGCCGGCCGCACCTGAACGCCGCCCCAAAGCATCCGAGGCGTCGGCTGCCGAGACACTCCGTCAACAGCATATCGCGGTCCGGACCAGGGGGCCACCGGACCACTGCGCTCGGAGCATGCGAGGGGCCCGCGGGGCGCGCGTCTGATGGCATCTGTGTTGCACAATCACCCGTGGGATTCTCGTGTGCCGGGCATGCCCCGGGTCCGGCACGAGGCACCGACCGGGGCGGATTGGTCGGAAGGAGGACAACAGGGATGCGCTACGCACTCCGCACGGTGTCGGTGATGGCGCTCCTCGTCTTCGTGCTGGCGGGCTGTCAGAGCCTGACCGGCAAGACGGCGAGCGAGACCGTCGACGACGCCTCGATCACTGCAGCCGTCAAGACGAAGCTCGCCGGGGAGAAGGTGTCGACCCTGACGAAGATCGACGTAGACACCAACAAGGGCACCGTCTACCTGAATGGCAACGTGGACACCGCCGCCATGAAGATGCGCGCCGCCGAGCTTGCGCGGCAGGTGAAGGGTGTCCGTGAGGTCGTCAACAACCTGAAGGTCTCGGGCGGCTAAGCCGGACGGACGAGGAGTCGTCGCGGCTCCTCCCGACCGCCGGGTAGTGCCACAGCGGCGGTCGGTGCCGTCCCCGCGGCCGCCCGCCGGGCGGTCCCGCCTCGCGCGGGGCCGCCCGGCTTTTTTTGTAGATCGTCGGCGGCTCCGCCGCCGGGGCGCGCGGCGCGTCTCACTCCGATCAGATCGGGATGAGCATCCAGAGTCCGGCGGATGCGAGCAAGAGGCCCAGCGCGATCACGGCGCTGCCTACCGGCGTCTGGAGTCCCAGGGCCCACCAGCCGTAGCCGATGGCCAGGATGCCGGCCGCCAGCAGGGCGGCCCCGAAGCGGTTCCAGTACCCCCAGACGAGAGAGGCCGTCCGCCGGCGCGTGATCAGCCAGGTCAGGCCGTGCGAGATCACGGCCACGAGCAGGATCAGCCCCGCGATGTATGCGAGCGTGCGGGACGCGGCGCCGACGGCCTCGACCGCGCGCTCAAGCATCGACCATCGTCCCTCCCACCGGGCCCTCGACAGCCGCGCGCAGCCTTCGACCGGGGCGAAGAAGAATTGGTGGCGGTGGGAGGAATTGAACCTCCGACACGGGGCTTATGAGACCCCTGCTCTGCCGCTGAGCTACACCGCCAA
>DASYQW010000095.1 GCA_036005065.1 Candidatus Methylomirabilota bacterium
AGGGTCGAGTAGCCGAGTAACACGGTGGAGACGGCGTCGTTGCTGATCGCGAAGCGCAACGCCAGGTCGACGAGGCTCTCGGCGTAGCCTTCCTGGACCAGGACCGCGAGTCGCTGCGCCCGCTGCACGTCGGTGACGTAATCCGGTCCCGAGGCGATCGGCTCCACCGCCGGCGCCGCGATCGGGTGGCGCTCGGTGGTGCCGCTCAGCGCCCCGGCGGCCAGGACACGGATCACGATGACGCCCACCCGCCGGGCCCGGGTGCGCTCCAGGAGCCCCTCGAAGTCGTGGGCCGGGAAGCCCGGCGGCACCTCCACCCCGGCGCTGGGGTTGAGCAGGTTGTAGCAGACCTGGGCCGTGTCGAGGCCCCCGGCCTCCACGACCTGATGCAGAGCCGGGGCCTCGCCGAGCGCGGTGATGCCGTAGAGCCGCGTCTTCCCGTGCTGCTGGAGCGCTTGCAGGGCAGGAATGATCTCCTCCAGGACGTCCGCCGTCGCCACCGTACCCGGCCCGCCCCGCGCGGCGATCGGATTGTGGAGCTGGAGCAGGTCGACCCGCTCCAGGCCGAGTCGCCGGAGGCTCGCCTCCAGCGACCGGGCGATCGCGCCCCGGACATCCCCCAGATCGGGCGGGTCCACCCGGAACTTGGTCCCCACGCACACCGGGGCTTTCACCACCCGAAGCGCTTCACCCAGGTGCTGCTCCGACACGCCGTCGCCGTACGACGGCGCGGTGTCGAAGTAGTTGACGCCGAGCTCCACGGCGCGGGCCACGGCCCGCTCGCGCTCGGCCGCGGTCCCCCGCACCATCAACCCGCCGACGTTGCCGCAGCCGAAGCCGAGCGCCGAGATGCGCAGGCCGGTCTTCCCCAGGCTCCGATACTCCATGATCCCTCCCCGGCGGTCACGACATGAGAAACCCGCCGTCGACGTTGAGGGCCTGGCCCGTGATGCCTCCGGATTCCGGCAACGCCAGGAACACGGCGACGTGGGCGATCTCCTCGGCCTCGATCATGCGCCGCAGCGGAACCTGCCGCTTGTAGTATCGCTCGAAGATGTCCGCGCCCGGCATCGGCCCGGCCTTCGTCAGCTGGGCCTTGACGCCCATCCCGGCGCGCACGTAGCCCGGGCAGATCGCGTTGACCGTGATCCCCGGGTGGCCCTGCGCCCCGAGCTCGGCGGCGAGCGCGCGGGTGAGGCCGACCACGCCGTGCTTGGAGGCGGCGTAGGCGGTGATGTAGCCGTAGCCGCCCATCTTCCCGAAGACCGAGGCGACCGTGATGATGCGCCCACGCCCCCGCCGCATCATCTCGGGCAGCGCCGCGCGGATCGCCCGGTACGTGCCGTTCAGGTTGACGTCGATCACCCGCGTCCAGCTCCCCTCGTCCTGTTCCGCGAGGAGGCCGGGGCCGTCGATGCCCGCGCAGGTGATGAGGACGTCGAGCCCGCCGAACGCCTCCACCGCGCGCCCGGCCAGCGCGGCCATGTCGGCCGTGCGGCCCACGTCGCCGCGGGCCACCGCCGTCCCGACCCCGAGGCGCCGGACCTCTTCCGCCGTCGCCTCGACCGAGTCTCCCACGTCGCCGAGGACGAGCGCCGCGCCCTCACCCGCGAACGCCAGCGCGATGGCCCGCCCGATGCCGCCGCCCGCGCCGGTCAGCACCGCCACCCGGCCGGAGAGCCGCCCGGCCTCCGTCACTCGCCGCCCCGGGCCCCACCGGGCGGTCGGTGTCCGACGACCTCGATCAGGGCGACCCGATCCTCCTCCAGGTTGCGCCGCATGTTCTCGGCCATCACGGCGAAGTCGGCCCCGAGGAGCAGGTGGAACCCGAGCGGCGGCGGCCCGGCCTCGGCGAGCCGCCGGGCCATCGCGCGGAACCAATCCCGTCCGAGCGCCGTCGTGTCCCGCCAGCTCACGATGTCGAAGCCGGCCGCCGCCAGGAGCCGCCGGAGCTCGGCCGGCGCGACCAGGAAGCTGGTCGCCGGCTCCCGCGCCCAGGGCACCGGAAAATGGGGCGGGCCAGCGGGCCCGGCCAGCACGTCGTAGATCGCCAGCCGTCCGCCCGGCGCGAGGACCCGGGCGAGCTCCGCGTACAGCCGCGGCTTGTCCTCGATGTTCATGGCCGCGTGCTGCGTCCACACGACGTCGAAGGAGGCGTCCCCGAACGGGAGGGCCAGGGCGTCGCCGTGGCGATAGGCGACGCGCTCGCTCAGCCCCGTCCGCTCGGCCAGCATCGCGGCGACGCGGCAGTACTCGTCGGTGAGGTCGACTCCCGTGACCCGGCAGCCGAACTCCACCGCGAGGCAGCGCGAGGGTCCACCCAGGCCGCTCCCGACGTCGAGCACGTGCTGGCTCGGATCGAGCCCGACGAGACGTCCCAGCTCGAGCGTCGCCTCCCGGCCCCGGACGTGGAACTCGTCGACCGGCGCCAGGTCCTGAGGCCGCAGGTGATCCGGGTCCTTGCCGGCCGCGACCAGCGCCCCCAGGAGCGCCGCCCCGAGGTCGCGGCGCGTGTAGTGCTGCTCGACCCGGCGCGCGATCGCACCCGTGTCCGGCATGGTCACCTCCCGCGCCGACGACTGTAGCACACGCCGTGGCGACCGGCGCCGGCGCGCCGCGTCCGTTGAGCCCTCCCGCGCTCTCGTGATAGGCTCGGCTCCGATTCCGGCGTCCACCTCAACCTCGGGAGGCGTCATGAAGATCACGGCGCGTGAGATGTTACAGCGGCTCGGCGCGGGCGAGCCGATCGCCTCGGTCTGCGAGGCGGCCGGTCTCAGCCGCCGCGACTTCGAGGACTGGTGGCGGGCGGAAGCCGCGGCGCGGGTCCCCGCCGCGAGCGGGACCCGGCGGGCGCCCGCCGGGTCCCGCGCCGAGATCCATCGGGATGGCTGGGGCATCCCCCACGTCTACGCCGAGACCGATGGCGCCCTCTTCTTCGCCTTCGGGTACGCCATGGCCCAGGACCGGCTCTTCCAGCTCGACTACCTGCGGCGAAAGGCGTCCGGCACCCTGGCCGAGGTCCTCGGACCCGAGGGCCTCGAGCTCGACACGATCGCGCGAACGATCGGGCTCCGCCACATCGCCGAGGCCGAGTGGGGGCGCACGCCAGCCGAGACCCGGGCCCTGCTGGCGGCCTTCGCCGACGGCGTCAACGCGGTCATCGAGGAGAGCCGCGAGCGCCTGCCGATCGAGTTCGATCTCCTCGGCTACGGCCCGGCGCCGTGGTCGCCCGTGGACTGTCTGGCCATCGCCGGCGAGTTCCGCTACTACTTGACGGTGCGCTTCCCGGTCATCGTGATCCCCGAGCTCGCCAAGCGCGTGCTGGGTGAAGGACCGCTCTACGCCGCGTTCCTCCAGGGCGAGGCCGACGACGAGAGCATCCTGCCGCCCGGGGCCTACCCCGGGCGACCCGCGGGAACGGAGTCCGTCGGCTCGGCCATCGGCTGGCCGGTGGGCGACCCCGAGGAGGGCCGGGGCAGCAACAACTGGGTGGTGGCCGGAACCCGCACCACGACCGGCCAGCCCCTCGTCGCGAGCGACCCGCACATCGCCTTCGGCGCGGTGTCGTGCTGGTACGAGGTCCACCTCTCGGGCGGCTCGTTCGACGTCGCCGGCACGGCCTATGCGGGTGTGCCGGCAGTGTTCTTCGGTCGCTCCCGGCGCGTGGCCTGGGGCATCACCAACAACATCTGCTCACAGCGGGACCTCTACCAGGAGCGGACCGACCCGGCTCGCCCGGGCGCGTTTCTCTACGACGGGCGGTGGGAGCCCGCCCGCGAGGTGGTCGAGGACATCCGGGTCGCGGGGCGCGAGACCGTGCGCCGGGTGATCCGCTTCTCGCGAAACGGTCCCATCGTCGACGACATCCTGCCGGCCGCGGCGCGGGGAACGGGGCCGGTCGCCCTCCGCTGGCTCGGCGCGACTCCCTGCGGCTTCCTGACGTCCCTCCTCGCGCTCAACCGCGCGCGCTCGGCTGACGAGCTGCAGGCGGCGGTGCGAGGCTGGCGCGTCCCGACCTGGAGCCTCGTCTTCGCCGACGTGGACGGCCACATCGGCTACCGGACGGCCGGGACCGTGCCCGTCCGGCGCATTCGCGAGCGCGGCTATCGGCCGGGCTGGGACCCGCAGCATCAGTGGGAGGGGCTCATCCCCTTCGAGGCGATGCCGCAGTGGCGGGACCCCGAGCGGGGCTGGATCGCGACGGCGAACAACCGCCCGGCACCCGACGATTTCCCCTACCCGCTCTCGGGAACCTGGTCGAGCGGCCACCGCGCCCGCCGCATCCGCCAGCTGATCGAGGCGAGGCCCCGGCTCGCCCGCGAGGATGTCGTGCGGATGCACCAGGATGCCCTTTCCCTCCGCGCCGTCGACTGCGTGCCCCGACTCCTCAAGGCGCTGGCCGCGTCGCCCGAGGTGCTCCAGGATCCACGCCTCCGGCAGGCGGCCGGCCACCTCGAGGCCTGGGACTGCCAGATGGAGGTCGATCGCGTGGGGGCGGCGATCTTCGACGTGTTCTTTCCCCGCTTCTGCCGCGCTGTCGTCGACGAGCGCTTCGACGGCGCGACGGCCGAGCTCCTGGCGGGCGCCGCGGCCGGCCTGGCCTCGGAGCTCCTGGCCGAGGACGCCGTCGGCTGGTTCACCCAGCGCAGCCGGGAACAGGTCATCCTCGGCGCGTTCCGGGACGCCCTGGCCGAGCTCGAGGGTCGGGTCGGAAGTGACATGGCGACCTGGACTTGGGGCCGACTCCATCAGATCCGGCTCCAGCACGTCCTCGCGGGCCGCGGCGAGCTCGGACAGCTCCTCGACCGGGGCGGCCTCCCCGTGAAGGGAAACGGGACCACGGTCTGCAACACCGGCTACGACCCGAACTATCTGGCGCCGATGGGGGCCAACTATCGGCTGATCGCCGACCTCGCCACGACGCCGCCGGGACTGTGGGCGGTCGACGCCCAGGGCCAATCCGGCCACCCCGGAAGCCCGCATTACGCCGATCAGCTCGCCGAGTGGATCGCAGCCCGTTACCACTATCTCTCCCTCGACCGCGCCGAGGTCGCCCCGACCATCCGGCACACGCTGACCCTGGTCCCCTCCGACGGAGGCTGATGCCGGAGCTCCCTGAAGTCGAGGCCGCCCGGCGCGCGGCCGAGCGCGCGGCGGTCGGGCGTCGCATCGTCGGCGTGTGGTGCGCGGAGGATCCCATCGTCCTCGACGGCGTGAGCACCAGCCGGCTGCGGCGAGCGCTCCTCGGCCGGCGGATCCTCGGAGTGCGGCGTCACGGCAAGCACCTCTGGCTCGAGCTCGATCGGCGGCCCTGGCCATGTGTCCACTTCGGGATGACCGGCGGCCTCTTCACCTCGGCCGGGCATCGGGTGCGGCTACGATCGAGCGGGCGTCGCGATCCGGGCCCGACCTGGCCGCCGCGCTTCACGAAGCTGCGGTTGACCCTCGGCGATGGCGGCGAGCTGGCCATCGCCGACGCCCGCCGCCTGGGCCGCATCCGGCTGCGGATGGACCCGCCGCGCGAGCCACCGGTCAGTGGGCTCGGCTTCGACGCGCTCCGCGAGCTGCCCCCGGCGCCCGGCTTCCGCGCGCTGCTCGGGGCGCGGGCGGCGCCCATCAAGGCGATCCTGCTCGACCAGTCGTTCGCGGCGGGCGTCGGGAACTGGGTGGCCGACGAGGTGCTGTACCAGGCGCGCATCGATCCGCGGAAGCCGGCGCGCGCACTGGCGGCCGACGAGGTCCGCCGGCTGCGGGCGAAGCTCCGGTCGGTCTTGGCCACCGCCGTGCGCGCCGGGGCGGACAGCGACCGCTACCCGCGGACGTGGCTCTTCCATCGGCGCTGGGAGCGGGATGCTCCGGTGGTTCGGGGCGAGCGGATCCGCCGCGACACCATCGGCGGCCGCACGACCGCCTGGGTCCCGGCCCGCCAGCGGTGACCCTTCGACCACCACACCGGGGTCTTCCGAGACCCCCCGATGAACTACACGCGGGCGAGCCCGGCGCGGAGGGCCTCGACCTGCCGGGAGAACGGGAGGCCGGCGGGCGCCGTCATCGGCGTCTGCTCGGCCAGGGTCGTGGAGAGCTCGACGAGGATGGGACCCTCTTCACCGAGGAGAGCCGGCAGGCGGCGCCGCAGCTCGTCGAGGTCGTCGATCGCCGAGGCGTTCCGGTACCCCGCGCCCTTGGCCATCAGGACGAAGTCCACGCTCGGCCCGCCCGGGATCTCCTGGGCGCCCGAGGTGTGGTAGACGGCGTTCTTGAAGACGAGGTGGACGAGGTTGCGGGGCGCCGCCCCCGCGATGGTCGCGAGCGAGCCGAGCTGCATGAGGAGCGAGCCGTCGCCGTCGAAGACGATCACCCGCCGCTCCGGGCGAGCCAGGGCCAGGCCCAGGCCGAGGGAGGAGGCGCCGCCCATGAAGCCGACGCACGTCACCGAGAGGTCGTCGGGGGCGATGGTCCGCCAGGCCGGCGCCGTGGTCATGGTCGGCACGCAGATCGCGTCGCCCCGTACGGCAGCCACCGCCCGCAGCACGTCTTCCGGCTTCATCGGCATCTAGGTCACTTCGGGGGGGTCTCGGAAGACCCCCCCGATGCCCCCCCGTCGTGGCGGCGGCGAAGCCGCCGCTCTGAGCGCTCCTCGATGCACCACGCATTCCGTGGCCGGCGCGGGGTTACGCCACCACACCTCTAGAACCTGGGAGACAGTCTCGATGCCCACCGACCTCCCTGTTTTCAGTTTGTCCTTGACAGCCCCAAGATGTTGTGCGATAGAGGGCAAGGCTCCGCCAGATGTGGGAGTCCGGCCCTCCGGTGGGCCTGGCTCGAGACGAGCGCAAGCAAGCTCCGCCCACACCGGGCGGGGAGGCAGGTCGGGCAGAAGTTGCTGGCTTCGGGGTCGGACAGTCGCGCCCCTGATTTCGCCCCCGCCTCGGCTCGATTGATCCGCCGTCGCGTCACTCTCCCCCGCCTGTCTCGCCCGGCCGGCCGCGCCGCACCCGGTTGCCCCGCGCCTCGGTTCCTCGTCATCGTCGAGCGGGCGGAGCTTGCCCTCTATGCGTATCTGCGGGCGCAGTTCGCCGGGGATGCGGACGTGACCGTCCTCATGGATCGTCGCCGCACCGAGCGGGCGGAGACCCGCCCGTCGCAGCAACCCGAGGACCATCGGAGGGATCGGAGGAACCCCGAGCCGCTCGGGGGCGGCCGCCGCTTCTGCTGGGTCGTCGACACCGACCCGCGGCCGACGGCAGTCGTGGCCACGCAACGCTCCGGTAACGGGTCGGGCAGGCCGGCCCGAGGGAGGGGAACGGTGGAGGCACTCGAGGATCGCCAGCGGGTGGACCGGTGGATCGAGGAGAGCCAGTACCTCATCGGACGGATCATCCCCGGTCTCATGGACGACCGAGAGCGGTTGAAGGGCAAGTTCGACGCGGCCGAGCACGAGTGCCTGAAGCTCCGGCATGAGGTCGGCGAGCTGCGGAAGCAGGTGAGCGACCTCCAGAGCGAGACGCAGTACTTCCGGAACGAGCACATGGCGATGGCCGAGATGCTCCGCGAAGTCATCGAGCACGTCGGCCAGGTCCAGAAGCCGCTCAATGACGTGTTCCGGCGGCTTCAGGTGACACAACCGACGGAGGTGGCAGGCTAGGTCATTTCGGGGGGGTCTCGGAAGACCCCCCCGATGCCCCCCCGGTCATTTCGGGGGGGTCTCGGAAGACCCCCCCGATGCCCCCCCGTCGTGGCGGCGGCGAAGCCGCCGCTCGGAGCGCTCCTCAACGCATGCCAGGGTCGTCCTCAGCTTCCGCTTACCCGGACGCGCCGGCGGACACTCGTGGCGTCAGG
>DASYQW010000096.1 GCA_036005065.1 Candidatus Methylomirabilota bacterium
AGGCGCAAGACCCGGGCCATCAAGGAATATCGAAAAAACGCGGGCTTGCATGATGGACCCCGCGCTTCGTCACCGGTGTTGACGAATCTCCGACGACCACCGGGTACGCCGGTGGAATCGCGGCGACGAGGGTCGGGGCAGTTCAGCGATGCACCAGGCGCTCGGTGGTCGGCGCCGGGTTACTCCGACACCCTCCTGGGCCGGCGGCCGGCACGGGTGTTACTCGCCGGGCCGCTGGTACCTGACCCGGAAGCGGCGCACCGGGGGATCGGCCTGATGGTCCAGATAGTCCTCGACGTGAACGGCTCGCAGGCCCGCCTGCTCGAACCCTCCCAGCTCGTTCCGGGTCAGGGGCCAGGGCATGCTCCCCGGGTCGTCCTCCGGCTCGCGGCCTCCGGCGACGACGAGCAGTGTCCCCTCCGGCGCGACGAACCCCGCGATGGACGCGATCGCGCGCGCCCGCAGGGCGCCGGTCAGTACCTGCACGGTGAACGCTTCCAGGACGAAGTCGAAGGCGTGGCGCCAGGCCGCCGGCGGAGTGAGCACATCGGCGACGGTGTACTGCACCGGCGAGGACGGAAACCGCCGGCGGCACCAGTCGATCGCACTAGGCGCGATGTCGAAGGCGACGACCTCGAAGCCCAGCCGGGCCAGCTGCTCCGCGTCGTCGCCCACCCCACAGCCGACGACGAGGGCCTTCTGGCCGGCCCCCGTCAGCCCTTCCCGTCGGATCCACTCGAGCACGCTGCGATTCGCTCGGAGGTCGACCCACGGAATCGCGCCGGGGTTCCCCTCGGCCGTCGCGTACACCCGCTCGAACCAGCCGGTTCCGTCGCCGCGCTGCAAGGACTCCTGGGCGACCCCGCGGACCCGGCGCCGCGCGTGCTCGAGCACCTCGTCCGCGGTCGTCCGGATCTGCTTCGCGTGTTCCTCGGCGTGCTCCGCGACTCGGGCCGCGAGGAACCGGATGCTCATCTCCCCGAGCTCCGGATGACGGCCGGTCCGGTGCCATGCGTCGTCGGGCAGCTCGCTGAGGAGGGCGGCGAGCTGCTGATGCTCGGCCATGACCATGCTGACCAGGTGGTCGGCGGCTGGCCGGCGCTCCAGAGTGGCTCGGCGGTGCATCGCCTCATCATAATCGGCAAAGACGGGCGCCTCTTCGTACACCAGACGGCGGATCCGCAAGCCGTGCACCATCACCACGACGTTGCGGAGGTGGACGAGCGTCTCGAGCACCGACCAGTCGCCCGGGCGAGGAGACACCTCGAGCTTGCCCGGCGTCACCCGCGCGACTGCCTGCCGCACCGCGTCGCCAGAGGCTCGGATCCGGTCGATCAATGCCTGCGTCTCGGCCCCCCTAGCCATCGCGTCTCCCTGGGCGACGCCCGTCAGTAGATGATCATGCTCCGGTTCAGCGCTTCTCGGGCGAGAAGAACGGCTCGGTCCCTGCCTCGTGGTCGGTGCCGTCGCCTCCTTCGCGTGCGTCGGGATTCCTACGCGCCGGCGCCGCGCCGGAGTGTCTCCGTCATCCGCACCGCGACCACCAGTCCCGACAACAACGTCAGGGCGGCGACCATGTGAATCGCCGCCGCCATGCCGAGCCAGTCCGCCACGAGGCCCGCCAGGAGAGCCCCGACCGCGTAGCCGAGGTCACGCCAGAAACGATAGACCCCGAGGCCCGTCGCGCGCCACCGCGGATGGGCGACGTCGCCGATGACGGCGAGGAGTGTGGGATATACCATCGCCGTGCCGATCCCCTGGAGGACCGCCCCGGCCAGCCAGGCCGGATACCCGGACCCCAGCACCGTCAGCCAGATGCCGCCTGCCTGCACGAGCATCCCGGCCACGATCAGGCGCTTGCGCCCGATCCGATCGCTGAGCGGCCCGGTGAGCAGCTGTAATACACCCCACACGCCCGGGTAGACGGCCTTGATCACGCCGATCGCCGCGACGCCGAGTCCGAAGCTCCCGAAGTAGAGGGGGTAGATCCCCCAGGCCATGCCGTCATTCAGGTTGTTCACGAGTCCCGCCTGGCAGGCCGCCGAGAGGCTGCGGTTCCGTGCGGTCGTCAGGCCGAAGACCCGTGGCCACGAGGGCGCGTCGGCGCCCGCCGGCCCCTCCGCGCGCTGGGCGATCTCCAGCTCGACGTGCCCCCGCGTCTCGCGGACGAAGAAGAGGGACAGGCCGAGCCCCAGGATCGCGACGACGCCACCATAGTAGAACGGCTCGGGGCGCAGCGAGTAGAGGCTGGCCAGGTACCCGGTGAGCCAGGCCGAGAGGCCGACCGAGAGGTACCCGGCGAATTCGTTCAGCCCGAGGGCGAGGCCCCGGCGCCGGGGCCCGACGAGGTCGACCTTCATGATCACCGTCATGGACCAGGCCAGGGCCTGATTCGCGCCGAGCAGGACGTTGGCCAGGTCGATCCACGCCCAGCTCGGCGCCCACATGATCAGGAAGGGGACCGGCACGCCGAAGAGCCACCCGAGGACCAGAATCGGCTTCCGTCCGACCCGGTCCGCGAGGCGGGCGGCGGCGAGGTTCAGGATCGCCTTGGTGACGCCGAAGCTCACGATGAACGAGACGATGGCGGTCTTCGAGGCCAGGCCGAATTCGCGCTCGCCGATCAGCGGAACGACCGTCCGCTCGAGCCCGACCATCGCCCCGACGAAGGCGTTGATCAGGACGAGGAGCGCGAACTGGCCGAGGTTCGCCCGGAGGCCGAGGGTCAGCGGCCGCCGGGCGGTCTCCGGACCCGTCGGCGCGGCGCCGATCACGCCACGCCGAGGTTCTCGCGCCGGTTGGTCGCGAAGACCGGCGGCTGCGGGGGCAAGCCCTCGAGGGCGAAGCGAACGAAGGCGTCGCGGTCGGCGATGGCGAGTGCGGGGTTGAACCGCCGCTCGAACCCGATGGTCGACATCGGCTTGCCGCTCAGCCCCTTGCCGCACGCCGCCCCGCTGAAGTGCGCAGGGTAGACCTCGACGTGGTCCGGGAGCGCGAGCAGCCGCTGCACGCTCTCGAAGAGCTGCCCGGCCAGCCGGCCCTCGGTCCCCTCGCCGCTCAGGTCCGGCCGGCCCACCGCGCCGGAGAAGAGCGTGTCCCCCGTCAGGACGAACCAGGGCGCGTCGCCCCGCGTCCGGTCGGTCACCAGCAGGGAGACGCCCTCGGGCGTGTGGCCGGGCGTGTGCCAGACTGTGAGGACGACGTTCCCGAGAGCCAGCGACTGGCCGTCCCGCAGCGGCTCGAACGGATAGGCCGCGGGCGCGGACTCGTGCAGGCACACGACCGCCCCGGTCGCCTCGGCCAGTCGCCGGGCCCCCGACACGTGGTCGGCCTGGACGTGGGTCTCGATGACGTGGCTGATGCGAAGCCGCTTCTGCGCCGCGGCCTCCAGGTACGGCCCGATCTCCGGCTGTGGATCCACCACAGCGCCGAGGCCGGCGCCCCCTCAGCCGAGCAGGTAGGCCGCGCAGCCGCTCTCGGGGCGCAAGAACTGACGAAAGATCATGACGCTTCCTCCTTTTCCAACCCGGATGGTTGCCAGGCTAGGGGCGACCGTGATAGAAGTCCAATTCGATGATCCGAACGGATCGATTCGCTCAGCTTATCGGTGGAGCCGTCCGGTGACCCTCCGCCAGCTCGAAAGCTTCCTCGCGGTCCTGGAGCTGCGGAGCTTCCGCCGGGCCGCGGAGCGGATCGGGCTCAGTCAGCCCGCCCTCTCCCACCAGGTGCGCGACCTCGAGCAGGAGCTCGGGAGCCCGGTCTTCGAGCGCCTCGGACGAACCATCGCGGTCACCGAGGCCGGGTGGGTCCTGGAGCCCTACGCGCGGCGGATGTTCGCCGCCCTTCAGGGGGCGCACGAGGCGGTCGGGGAGCTCCGCGGGCTCCGGCGCGGCGCCGTGCTGCTCGGCGCCAGCAGCACGCCGGGCATCTATCTCCTGCCCCGAGTGCTGGGACGCTTCAAGGCGCAATACCCCGGGATCGAGTTGGCGCTGCGGATCGGGAACACGCGCGAGATCGAGGAGCGGGTTCGCGCCAGCGAAGTCGATCTCGGCATCGTCGGGGGGCATCTGGCGGACGCGAAGGAGACGTGCGTCGAGGCGAGCCTGCCTGACCGTCTCGTCCTGATCGTCGGCCCGCGCCATCGATGGGCGAGGCGGGCGGCCGTCAGCCCGGACCACCTGGCCGAGGAGTGCCTCCTGGTCCGTGAGAACGGGTCCGCCACCCGGCGCCTCACGGAGCGGAGTCTCGACCAGCTCGGCGTGTCAGCCCGAGCACGCCTGGAGCTCGGGCACACGGAAGCCATCAAGGAAGGCGTCCGGGCCGGCCTGGGCGTGGCCTTCCTCTCCGAATACGCCGTACAGAGCGAGGTCGCGGCCGGCCAGCTCCGGGTCGTGCGGGTCAAGGGGCTCACGATCCAGCGGCATTTCCACGTGATCCGGCACGAAGCCCGGGAGCTGAGCCCCGGCAGCCGGGCCTTCCTCGAGTGCCTGCACGCCGCCCGGATCCGCGGGACGACGACGGCGGCCGGCCCGCGGAGCGGCCGGCGTTAGCGTGGACGTGTACGATCAAGAGTATGAAGGACTGCTGTGACGCGGCCGCGAGCGAACTGACGACCCTCCGGGAGCGTCAGCGGCATGTCCTCCAGGTGGTCCTCGCGATCAACACCAGCATGTTCCTCGTGGAGTTCGGCGCGGGTCTCGTGGCTCACTCGACGGCGCTCCTCGCCGACTCGCTGGACATGCTCGGCGACGCGTTCGTCTACGCGTTCAGTCTCTATGTGCTCGGGCGCGGTTCCCGGTGGCAGGCGCGGGCCGCCCTCCTGAAGGGAAGCGTGATGGCGGCCTTCGGGATCGGCGTGGTGGCGGAGGTGATCCTGAAGGCGCTCCGCGGTGTCGTGCCGACAGCGGAACTCATCGGCGGCATCGGGCTCCTCGCGCTCGCCGCCAACCTCGCGTGCCTCGGCCTCCTCCTGCGCCATCGCCACGACGACCTCAATCTCCGGTCCACCTGGCTCTGCTCGCGAAACGACGTGATCGCCAACGTCGGTGTGCTCATAGCGGCGACCGGTGTCGCCCTCACCGGCTCGGCGTGGCCGGACATACTCATCGGCGCCGTCATCGCCGGGGTTTTCGCTGCGTCCGCCGCTGGCGTGCTCCGTGACGCACGCCGGCAGTTGCGGGCGATCGCTACCGGGTGACCCAGCCGACGCCTGGTCCCGAGCGTGGCACCGTCCGTGCTCGACCAGGCGCGGGCGTCATCTGAAGCAGCGACACGCGCGGTGGAGCCGGGGCCGCCAACGGCCCCGGTCCTCGCCGGTCCTCACACCCGCTGCATCTCCTTCCCGCAGCAGCAGCGCGGGTTCAGGTTGCCACCTTGGCCCGGCGCCGCGCCCTTCGTGACTTCGATCTCGCAGCCACACGCAGGGTCGGGACAGCGGTATCGTTCGCCCTTCTTTAGCGCCATCTCCGCACCCTCCTGATGCTTCTAGAGCTTGGCCAGCTGACCGCTCTGGATCAGATCGACGAGGACGTTCCACTCCTCCTTCTCGAGGACGACGAGGTTGCCGGCCTCGCCGATGTGGACCTCGTCCGGCCGGATCTCGACCTCCGGGCAGGCGGTGCACATCGGGCAGAGAGAGAACTTGGACGCCATGGGATATCCTCCTCTCGTTCGATGTGGGGGCACACGCTGGCGGTGGCAGTCGTGCCGACGCGCCAGGCCGCTAACGCGGCTCGCAGCCGAGCTCGCAGGGCGGAGAGGTCAGTGATCGTCCGGTCGAGGTCGGCGACCCGCTGCTGCATCATCGTACGCACGTGGAGGCACGGCGTCTGGCCGGCCCGCCGGAGGGCGACGATGTCCCGGATCTCAGCCAGGCGGAACCCGAGCCGCCGCGCGCGGGTGACGAACGCCAGCAGCGGGAGGACGTCGTCGCCGAAGAGACGGTATCCGGCAGCCGTGCGGGACGCCGGCGTGACGATCCCCGCCGCCTCGTACAGCCGAAGCGCCTTGCGGGTGACCCCGCTCCGCGTGATCACGTCTCCGATCAGCAGACCCGCTCGAGCCACGACGCTAGTCTAAACCCGGCCCCTGGGGGCCAGGTCAAGCGGCCCGTTCGGGTCAGCTGAAGCGGGTCGCTCACAGGCGAATCACGCCGCGAGCCGCCGCATGATGGAGGACGAGCCCCGCAACATACGCCGCGCCCATGTTCCAGAGCGCCACGCCGGCCGTCACGGCCAGGACCGTCCGGTCGGCCCGGGAGCACTCTTCCGTCGTGACCGACGCGGCCAGCTCGAGCCCGCCGAACAGGAGGATGACCCCGAGCACGGGGGGCGGGAAGAGGCGGAAGAGCGTCGTCACGGAGTCCGGGAGCAGCAAGGCCACGCCGAGTAGCATCACGCCCAGGATCACGAGGGCCCCGCCTGTCCGCGCCCCGAATCGCACGTGACCGGCCATGCCTCCGGCGCCCCGGCACATCGGCACGCCACCGAGCGCGGCGGCGGCGAGGTTCATGAGCCCGTGGTCCCAGGCGAGACCGCGGACGGTGATCGGCCGGTCCGGAAACAGCCGGTTGTGCTCCTCGGCTGTCGCGATGACGGCGTTGCCGAGGGTCAGGGCGGCCTGCGGCAGCGCGAGGACGACCGTGCCCTGGAGCAACTCGCTCCAGCTGACCAGCGGGACGACCGCCGCGGGCAGCCGCGGGTGCGGCGTCAGGCCCGCGAGCGCGCGCCCGAGCGAGGCGTCCAGCATCAGGGCCGCGAGAGCACCGTAGCCGAGGAGCACCAGCATGGCGGGGACGCGAGGATACCCGAGCAGCACGAACGTCAGCGCCGCGCCCGCGACCCCGACGATCCAGCCCTGCTGCATCAGCCGGACGCCTTCCAGAATGAAGCTCAGCCCGAGGCCGAGCACGAGCCCCCGGACGACCGGCCGGCTGGTCAGCGCCGCGAGCCAGGCGACGGCGCCGGTCACCGCCAGGCTGAGCCATAGCAGCCCCGTGATCGCGGCCGAGGCCCAGATCATCCCGGGTGTCACACTCGCCGCGTGGGCGATCGCCGCCGTCCCGATGGCCTTCATGGGCTGGACGGAGAGCGGCGTCCGGAAGTAGAGACCGGTGGCGACGGCAACGAGCCCGAACCCAAGGAGGACGCCCTGCGGATCGAGACCCACGAGGGTGACATAGCCGACGACGAACGGCACGAGCGTGCCCAGGTCGCCGAAGGCGCCCGCCAGCTCCGCCCGGTTGTAGTCGTTGCCGGCGACCCTCACCGGGCGGTGCCTCCGATCGCCGTGCGGTAGAGGCGGCGCACCGTGCGGTCGAGCTCCCGGCGGAAGCGGCCGTATCGTCGCACGAACGACCGAGCCTCGGGCGTGAGCGAGGCCCCGCCGCCCGCCTCGCCGTCCCGCACCCGCCGCACGAGCGGGCCTCCAATGGTGGCCTCAGCGTTCCCCAGGTAGCTCAGGGCATGGCGATACGACCAGCCGACGCGTCGGGCCGCGGCGCGGATGGAGCCCGTCGCGTCGATCGCCGCGAGGAGGCCGACTCCGCCGTCGCCCAGGGCGAAGCCTCTCGCACCCTCGAGCCACACTTTGTGCCGGATCACGAGGCGATGTGCACCACCGTGCATATCGCCCTTAGCCGATGCCGGGGCAACCAGCGCTGCGTGGCCGTCGCGCCGTGATGCCGCCGGTCGGCTAGAATGGAGCCGTGCTGCCCGTGTTGCAGGCCGTGGCCGCCGCCCTGTTGTTCGGCCTGAGCGCCCCTCTCGCCAAGCTCCTGCTCGGCACCGTCTCGCCCTGGCTCCTGGCCGCGCTCCTCTACCTCGGGGCGGGCGCCTTCCTCACGGCCGTCCGGCTCGGGCGCACGGGCCGTCCCGCGCTCGGGACGGCGCTCCGGGGCTCCGAT
>DASYQW010000097.1 GCA_036005065.1 Candidatus Methylomirabilota bacterium
CATAATTGCCGAGCCGTGCATCGGCGTGAAGGACAAGGCCTGCGTGGAGGTCTGCCCGGTTGACTGCATCTACGAGGGGGAGACGATGCTCTACATCCACCCCGAGGAGTGCATCGACTGCGGCGCCTGCGAGCCGGTCTGCCCGGTCAAGGCGATCTTCGCCGAGGACGAGACCCCCGACCAGTGGAAGAACTTCATCGAGCTCAACAAGCAGTTCTTCAAGGACAACCCGGGGGTTCAGCCGGCCACCAAGAAGTAATCCGCGGGCCGCATCCCGCCTCGCCAGCGCCTCCGAGCGCCTGACAGCTCCAGGGGCGTCACCGTCGGGTGACGCCCCTTTTTATTTCCCGGGAATTCCCGGCGGCGCCCGATGATCGCCCCCCTGGCCCGCCTGCTCGGCCGTCCTTACCGCTACCGCGAGCTCGAAGTGCTCCACGAGATCTCCCAGGCCTTTGCGGCGATGACCGACATCCAGGAGACCTACGGCCGTCTGACGCGGCGCATCGCCGAGCTGATCGGAGCCCAGAAGTGCGTCATCTCGCTTTACGATCCCGAGACCCGCGAGATGGTCGGCCAGGCGCCGGGATACGGCGTGCCGGACGAGATCATCCCCACCTTCCGCTACCGGGTGGACACCCTCCGGATGACCTGGAACTTCCGGATTGACGGCGCCATGGTCAAGAACCGACTCGGAGAGTTGCACCCGGCCCAGCAGGAGTACCTCAAGCCCTTCGACCTCTACAACGTGACCGTCGTCCCGCTCGTCCTCGAGGGCCGCATCATCGGCATGGTCTCGATGGCCAACAAGCCGGGCGGCTTCTCCCAGAACGACGTGCGGCTGTTGACCGTGTTCGCGGCCCAGGCGGCGGTGGCGATCCAGAACGCGCAGCTCTACACCCACCTCGAAGAGTCCGCCGCCCAGCTGGAGGCGAAGGTCCACGCCCGCACCGCCGAGCTGGAGGCGACCTACGCGGAGCTGGCCGCATCCCACGCGCGCCTCCGCGAGCTCGACCAGCTCAAGTCGGACTTCCTGAGCAACGTCTCCCACGAGTTCCGGACGCCGCTGGCCGCCATCAAGGGCTTCGTCGACAACCTTCTCGACGGCGTCACCGGTCCGCTGCCCGACAAGCAGCGGCACTACCTGGTGCGGGTCCACGACAACGTCGAGCGGCTCTCCCGCATGGTCTCGGATCTCCTCGACCTGACGCGGATCGAGGCGGGCAAGATCGAGCTGGTGCCGGAGACCCTCGACGTCGCCGCGACGATCGCGGAGGCGACCGAGAGCCTCCGGCCGCTGGCCCGGGCCCGGAACATCGGGTTGACGGCGGCCCTCGCCGCCTGCCCGCCGATCTGGGGTGATCCGGACAAGGTGCACCAGGTCCTGACGAACCTGATCTCGAACGGGCTCAAGTTCAGCCCGCCGGGTGGCCGGGTGACGGTGTCGGTGGCGGCCGAGCCTCCCGAGATGGTGCGGATAGCCGTCCGAGACACCGGGCTCGGGATCCCGCCCGGGGAGCGGGAGCGGGTGTTCGACAAGTTCTATCAGGTGGGGCGCGTCGACGGGGAGCGCCCGCCGGGCAGCGGGCTCGGGCTCACGATCGCGCGGCACCTCGTCGAGCTCCATGGCGGGCGGATCTGGGTCGAAGGCGGGCTCGGTGAAGGCTCGACCTTCGTCGTGCTCCTGCCGGCATCGGTGGCTGGCGGGGGCGCCCGGCGATGACCGCCGGCGAGCGCGCCTCCGCGAGCCGCCTCGTTCTCGTCGTGGACGACGAGGCCGACCTGCTCGAGATCGTGACCGATCGTCTGGAGGGCGAGGGCTACCGGGTCCTGACGGCCCGGGATGGACTCGAGGCGCTGGAGCGGGTGCGGAGCGCGCGCCCGGCCTGCATCATTCTCGACCTCAAGATGCCCCGACTCGGCGGGTTCGAAGCCCTGGTGGAGATCCGGCGCCAGGCGCCGGAGGCCTACGTGATCGTCTTGACCGGCTCCCCCAACCGGCCGCTGGCCGAGGCGTGCCGGGCCCGGGGTGCCGACGACTTTCTCCTCAAACCCTTCGACCCCGGCGAACTCCTGCGGCTCACCGCCGAGGCGTTTCGCCGCGACTGAGGTGGTCATGGGTCACCTTGGGGCACAGCCTGCGCGCGTACTGGTCGTGGACGACGATCGCGATCTCTGCGAGACCCTGACCGATCGGCTGACGGCGCTCGGCTTTCAGGTCACGATCGCCGGCAGCGGCCCCGAGGCGCTCCGGCTCGTCCGGGAGGAGCCTCCGGCCATCGTGCTGCTCGACCTCGTCCTGCCGGGGCTCGACGGGATGGCGGTGCTGGAGGCGATCCGCCGCGACGAGCCCGAGGTCGTCGTCATCGTGATCACCGCGCACGGGACGATCGCCCGCGCGGTGGAGGCGATGAAGAAGGGCGCCTACGACTTCGTCACCAAGCCGTTCGACCCGCGGCACCTCGAGATCGTCCTGGGCAAGGCGCTCGAGCGCCAGGCGCTCCGGGACGCCAACGCCCTGCTCGCCTCGGAGGTCGCCGACCGCTACGCGGCGATCGTGGGCGACAGCCCGGCCATGCAGGCGGTGCTCGACGTCGCCCGCCGGGCCGCCCCGACGGGGACGACGGTCTTGCTCCTCGGCGAGAGCGGGACCGGCAAGGAGGTCCTGGCCCGGGCGATCCACCGCTGGAGTCTGCGGGCGGGCCGGCCGTTCGTCGTCGTCAACTGCGTCGCCCTCTCCGAGGAGCTCCTCGAGTCCGAGCTCTTCGGCCACGAGAAGGGAGCCTTCACCGGCGCCCACCAGCAGAAGCGCGGCAAGCTCGAGGTGGCCCACGGCGGCACGGTGTTCCTGGACGAGGTCGGCGACATCCGGCCGGCGCTGCAGGCCAAGCTCCTGCGGGTGCTCCAGGATCAAACCTTCGAGCGGGTCGGGGGGACACGGCCGATCCAGGTGGACCTCCGCTTCATCGCGGCGACGAACCGGGACCTCACCCTGGCCGTGCGGCAGGGCCACTTCCGCCTGGATCTCTTTTACCGCCTGCACGTGGTGAGCGTGACGCTGCCCCCGCTGCGCGAGCGGCCGGGGGACGTCCTTCCCCTCGCGCACCACTTTCTCGAGCGCTACCGGCGCGAGGTCAAGCGCGAGCTGAGCGGGTTCCGGGCGGAGGCCCTGGCCTGCCTGCGACGGTATCCGTGGCCGGGTAACGTGCGGGAGCTGCAGAACGCCATCGAGCGCGCGGTGGTGCTCGCCGAGGGACCCGAGGTCGCGCTCCGGGACCTGCCGGCCGAGGTGCGCGAGGCCGGGGCAGCCGGCGGGCTCGTGCGCGAGGCGCGCTCGTTCCACGCGGCGATCGAGGAGTTCAAGCGCGGCCTCATCGTCTCCGCCTTGCGGCGGACCGGCGGGAACCGCACCCGGGCGGCCCGCCTGCTCGGGCTCCAGCGCACCTACCTGGCGCGGCTGATCCGCGACCTCGGGGTGGCCGGCGGGCCCGGTGATCCCTCGGCCGACTTGCCGGCCGGGGCGCCGCCGGACGAAGTCGCCCCCGAGCCGGTGGGCGTCGGGTCCGACTGAGAGGGCCCGGGCGAGGGCGCCACGGCCATCTCCGCTCCCGTGCGCTGGCTGGTCGTGGTCCGGCGGGAAGAGCCGGGCCTGTACGTCTCGCTCCGCCGGCGGTTCGAGGGCATCCTCTGGGTCGAGGTGATCGTGGACCGGCGGATGGGCGAGCGCCGCGGCCGGAGCGCCGCGGTGTCGACGGACTGCCGGCGCGCCGATCGCCGGCGGCCCCTGGTCCCGCAGGAGCGTGACCGCTGGCAGAGCTTCGGCTACCGTCTCGTCCGCACCGGCCAGCCCCCCGCCTGACCCCGGCCCGGTGAGACCGGGCGCCCCCGGATGTGAGACAATCTCGGGCACGGCGGCACGAGCCGTCGGGAGTCCAACCGAGCGACGGGTCGGGGTGGGAGGGCACCATGCTCCGGGAGCGTCGCAGGACCGTGCGCGGCCTGATCGGATTCGCCGGGTTGATCGTCGCCGTGTGGGTGGCCGTGAGCGTGGCGCCGGCCCCCGCCCAGACCCGCGTCTTCTACGTGGCCACCACCGGCAGCGACACCACCGGCAACGGCTCGCTGGCCCGGCCCTGGCGGACCATCACCCGCGCCCTCGATGCGGTGCCGGATGGCAGCCTCGTCCTGGTGCGGCCGGGGACCTACACGGGCCGGGTCCGCCTCCGCGGCACCTTCGCGCGGGGAGTGACCGTGCGGTCCGAGGTTCCCTACCGGGCCCGGCTGCGACACAACGACACCGTCGTCACCTGCTTCGAGGGCAAGGGCATCACCCTCGAGGGCTTCGACATCGCCCACTCCGGCCCGGGGGCGGGCGGCCTCGTCATCCAGATCCAGGACCTGCGCGGCGACCCCGGCGGGACCGACATCGTGAGCCGGATCACGCTGCGCAACAACGTCCTTCACGACAGCTTCAACAACGACATCCTCAAGATCAACAACGGCGCCGGCCAGATCCTGGTAGCCGGCAACGTCTTCTACAACCAGTCCGGCTCGGACGAGCACATCGACGTCAACAGCGTGACCGACGTGGTCATCCAGGACAACATCTTCTTCAACGACTTCGCCGGCAGCGGCCGGCGGAACAACAACGACACCTCGAGCTACATCGTGATCAAGGACAGCAACGGCACCGACGACACCAACCTCGGCAGCCGGCGGATCACGGTGCGGCGCAACGTGTTCCTCAACTGGCAGGGCTCCACCGGGTCGTACTTCGTCCTGATCGGGGAGGACGGCCAGCCCTTCTTCGAGGCCCGTCAGGTCGCGGTCGAGAACAACCTGATGATCGGGAACTCGCCCAACGTGATGCGGGCGGCGTTCGGCGTCAAAGGCGGCCGGGACATCACCTTCCGCAACAACACCGTGGCGGGCAACCTGCCCTCCCTGGCCTTCGCCATGCGCTTGAACGTCGAAGACCAGAACCCGCCCAACGCCAACATCCGCTTCTACAACAACATCTGGTCCGACCCGACGCGGACGATGGAAGACTTCTCCGACACGCCCCGGGGCGAGACGGCGTCCTTCGTCCTCGATCGCAACCTCTACTGGAACGGCGGCGCGGCCATTCCCCGGGACTCCGACGAGCTCATCAACTACACCAACGACCCGCGCCGCATCGTCGGCGACCCCCGGCTGGGCAGCCAGGCCGGCGTCGTGGTGCCCCGGTGGGTCCCGGCCACCGGCCGCTTCGCCGAGGGGTCGACCTCGATCCGGCAAGCCTTCGTCCGGCTCGTGAGGCTCTACGGGGCGCTCGGCGCCGGGAGCCCGGCCATCGACGCCGCGGACCCGCTCCAGGCGCCCGCTCACGACATCCTCGGCCTCCCGCGCCCCTTCGGCCCGCGGCCCGATCTCGGCGCCTTCGAGCGGCGAGGGCCCTGACCCCCAGTAGCTACGACTTGGGATCCGAACCGTCGGGACTCGATCGTCCGAGCGCGGGTCGCGACTCAGCGGGCTTGAGTTCTCAGCCCAACGACGCGCGAGATCCGCCCGAAGATCGTGTCGTGCGAGAGGAGGAGCGCATCTCGGTCCAGTGCGCACTGCGCCACGTGCGCATCGGGCGTCGACACCGAGAGCCCGCGGTCGAGCAACGCTCGGCGTAGCTCGCCGACGCGCACCCAATGCTCGAGCGGCGTTTCGTGCAGCGGGATTTCGGCGACCAGTCGGACGATGGCCGAGCGGTCGCGAGGTCGGCGCGCCCCGCTGATCAGCTCGGCGACCACGAGCGGCGGCAAAACCACGATGCCGTGCTTGAGGGCCTCTTCCAGCGCGGGCTCCGCGTGGCCCGCAAAGAACTCGATCCAGACGGACGTGTCAGCGACGACGCCGCTCACGCGACTGCTCGATGTCGATCGCCAGCCGAACCCGTCCCTTGAGCGCCATCGCTCGATCGTAGACCCGAGTCCGGCGGACGAGGCGGAGCCCTTCGATGACCGTTTCCGTGATCCCCGCCCGCGTCACGCGCATGGCGTCACGCAAGAGGTCGTCCGGGAGGTTGGCGGTGATCCGACGTGCCTTTGCCATATGGTAATACTAACGCCCATCATGACGCGCGTCAATACCGCGCCCTGCATTGATCAGGGCGACGGGCCATGCCCTATCCAGGCCGACGACGGGCATTCCGCGCCACGACATCCTGGGCCTCCCGCGCCCCTTCGGTCCGCGCCCTGACGCCATCCGCCGGGGCCGGGAAATACTGCGCCGTCGCGACGCTCCCCGTGCGTCATTCGCGGCGCTGGCATCGTTGACTCCGTCGAGACCCCCGGGTACGCTGGAGCTCAGGCCCGCATCAAGTCGGCACTGACCGACAGACGGGAGGGGATCGGCCGAGGTGGGCGACGCTTACATTGCCGGGGCGGCGATGACGCGCTTCGGCCCGCGGCCGGAGTCGCTGGAGGACCTGATCGCCGAGGCGGCCCGGGGCGCCCTGAGCGCGGCGGGGCTGGAGCGCCCGGACGCCCTCGTCGTCTCGGTCATGAATCCCGAGGAGTTCATCGGGGAAGCCAACTTCGCCTCCCACCTGGCCACCTACCTCGGCCTGGCCCGCACTCCGAGCCTCCGCGCCGAGACCGCGACCTCGTCGGGTGCCGCGGCGCTGTTCACCGCCTACGCGGCGGTGATCGCCGGGTTGTACCGCGCGGTGCTCGTCGTCGGCGGGGAGAAGATGACGCACCTGCCGACCCCGCGTGTCTCGGAGCTGATCGGCCGCTCCATCGACGCCTACGAGCGCTCGTACGGGGCGACGATGCCCGCCCTGGCGGGCCTGGTGACCCGGGCCTGGATGGCCCGCACCGGGGCGGCTCTCAAGGACATCTCCCTGGTGGCGCTGAAGAACCACGCGAACGGGTCCCGGAACCCGCTGGCGCACTTCCAGACGCCGGTGACCCTCGACGCCATCATGGAGAGCCGGATGGTGGCGGATCCCCTGCGACTCTTCCACTGCTGCCCGATCTCCGACGGCGCCGCCGCGGTCGTGATCCGGGCCGACCGGGCGCCGGTCCGGATCGCCGGAATCGGCCAGGGCTCGGACTACCTGGCCCTTCGCTACCGCGACAGCTTCACCGGATTCCGCGCGAGCCAGGACGCGGCGCGGACGGCGTACCGCATGGCGGGGTTCGGGCCGGAGCGGGTCGACGTGGCCGAGCTCCACGACGCCTTCACGCCCTTCGAGCTGATCTCGATGGAGGACGTGGGGCTCGCGCCCGCCGGCAAGGCCGCGCGGATGCTCGCGCACGGCGAGACGGCGCTGGACGGCCGGCTCCCGGTCAACCCGTCGGGGGGCCTCAAGGCACGCGGGCACCCGCTGGGCGCGACCGGGCTGGCCCAGGTCGTCGAGCTCTGCTGGCAGCTCACCGGCCAGGCGGGCGAGCGGCAGGTCGAGGCCCGGGTGGGGCTGGCCCACTCGATCGGCGGGCTGGCCACGACCAACTGGGTCACGCTCCTCGAGGCCGCCGGATGACCACCGAGTCCATCCCCGCCTCGCGGTGCGGCCGCTGCCGGCGCCTCTGTGCGCCTCCGGCCCGCTACTGCCCCGACGACGCGACCCCGATGCAGCCGGCCCAGGTGCCGGCCTACGGCGAGGTGATCTCGTTCACGACGCTCCACTCGCCACCGACCGGGTTCGCCTCGCCGCTCCACATGGCCCTCGTCCAGCTCGAGGGGGGCGTGAAGTTCTTCTGCCACGGCGCCGAGACCCGGGGCCTCAAGCTCGGGAGCCGGGTGGCGATCGAGGCCGTGGATCAGATCTACTACTTCTCGATGCTCAACCTGGGCGAGCGGGCGCTTCTCTTCTGGCGTCAGGGCGGCATCCGCGCCACCCAGCGGGTCGGGGCGTTTGCCCGCAGCGCCGTCAAGCGGCTCAGCCGCTGGCCGGGGTCCCGTCAGTGAGACCGCTGGAGGGGATCCGGGTCATCGATCTCTCCCGGGTGCTGGCCGGGCCCTACGCGACCATGCTGCTCGCGGACATGGGGGCCGAGGTCATCAAGGTCGAGGAGCCGGGCAAGGGCGACGACACCCGGGCGTGGCCCCCGTTCGTGGGCGGTGAGGCGACCTACTTCATGAGCGTGAACCGCGGCAAGAAGAGCCTCACGCTCGACCTGAAGAGCGAGGCGGGCAAGGAGATCCTCCGCCGGCTGCTCGAGGGCGCCGACGCTCTCCTGGAAAACTTCCGGCCGGGGACGCTCGAGCGCCTGGGCTTCGGGTATCCCGCCGTCCAGGCCTTCAACCCCCGTCTCGTCTACTGCTCGATCTCGGGATTCGGCGAGTCGGGCTCCGAGGCGGGCCGGCCCGGCTATGACCTCATCGTCCAGGGTGAGTCCGGGATCATGGACCTCACCGGGTTCCCCGACGGCCCGCCCGTCAAGGTCGGCAACTCCATCGCGGATCTGGCGGCCGGCACGATGGCGGCTCACGGCATCGTCCTCGCGCTCTTCGCGCGCGAGCGGACGGGTGTGGGCCAGAAGGTCGAGGTGGCCATGCTCGACGTGATGGCCGCCCTCCTCACCTACCAGGGCCAGGCCTACTTCGCGACCGGCAAGAGCCCGCGGCGCCGCGGGAACCAGCATCCCTCGATCGTGCCCTACGAAGTGTTCCGGGCGGCCGACGGCTACCTCACCGTGGGCGTGGCGAACAACTCCCTCTGGGGCCGGTTCTGTCAGGCGCTGGGACAGTCCGAGCTCGCCCACGACCCGCGGTTCGATTCCGAGGCCAAGCGAGTCGAGCACCGGGACGCGCTGATCCCCGTCCTCGAGCGCGTGTTCGCCGCGGCGCCGGTGGAAGATTGGCTCGACCGGCTCGGGCGCGCCGGCGTCCCGGCGGGCAAGATCAAGACGGTCGGGGAGGTGCTCGAGTCCGAGCACCTCCAGGCGCGCGGCGCCATCGTGTCGCTCACGCACCCGACGGCGGGTCCCCTCCGGATGGTCGGGCCGGCGATCCGGCTCCACGGCACGCCGGGCGAGGCCTCGAGCGCGGCGCCCTGCCTCGGCGAGCACACCGACGAGATCCTGGAGAAGGTGCTCGGGTACCCGGCGGACGGCATCGCCCGGTTGCGTGCCGCCGGCGTGGTCTAGCGGTGTGTCGGAGTAAGCCGGCAGCTCGCCCCGAGCGGGCGATGCGTCGAGCAGCGCTCCGAGCGGCGGCTGTGCCGCCGCAATCGAGGGGGGGGTATCGGGGGGCTCTTCCGAGACCCCCCCGAAGATCTAGCGGTCTAGGTCAGGCGGCGGACGCGAGGGGGTGGTCCGAGTCCGATTCGCTCTCGTCGTATCGGGCGCGGTGGACGAACCGGCAGAACGCCCGGTTGATCCGGCTCCATTCCCGGACCTCCCGGCAGTCCACGCAGAGCCCACCCTGGGTCAGCGCTTTCCAGCCGCAGACCCGGCACGCCCCGATGACGATCGGCTCCCATTCTCCCTGCGAGATCATGCTGCGTCCCGTCTCATGCAAAGGCCATTCCTAGCCCGCCCGGACCGCCGGGACGCGGGTCCGGGGCTGCCGATCCCGGCCGCCCGCTACAGCCCGTCAGGCTCCGAGCGTCGCCCGGCCCATCGCGGCGGGATCGCGACGGGGCCCGGCCCGTGACGGGGCCTCTGAGCGCGACCTCTCCGGTATTCCCCGGGGGGATGGAGCGGGCGCCCGAGCTGACGCCCGGAGGTTGCCAGCATCCGCCCTGCCTCTGCGAGGTGGACCCGGGGAAGCGCTTCTGCTGTCTCCTGTGCGCCCGCGGCGGCGCCGAGGCGGACGACTGCGCCTGCGGTCACTTCGGCTGCACGGGCCGCATCCTCTGATCCGGTCGAGACGGGCCGGCTCAACCGGTCGGCTCCCCCGCCTGAGGCCTCGGCCGTCGCGTTGGGCTCCCAACCTTGACATTCGCGTCCGGCTCCCGCTATGGTAGGGGACTGCTTTTTTCAGCCCGGCGCGGAGTTGGGCGGTCCGGAGTGACCGGGGACGGCGTGACGCGGCCGAGGAGGCACCGATGGCGCGGCTGGTGAAGATCTACGACACGACGCTTCGCGATGGCACCCAGGGCGAGGGCGTGGCTTTCTCCATGGAGGACAAGGTCCGGCTCGCCCAACGGCTCGACGCGCTGGGCGTCCACTACGTCGAAGGTGGCTGGCCGGGCTCGAACCCCAAGGACATGCGCTTCTTTCGCCGGATCCTCGACGTCCCGTTGAAGCACGCGCGGATCGCGGCGTTCGGGGCGACCCGGCGGGCCGGGATCAAGGCCGAGGACGACCCGAGCCTCCAGGCCCTGGTCGAGGCGCGGACCCCGGTGGCGACGATTTTCGGCAAGTCGTGGCCCTTCCACGTCACCCACGCCCTCCAGACGACGCTCCCCGAGAATCTCGCCATGATCGGCGATTCGGTGGCCTTCCTGGGGCGCCACGCCGAGGAGGTCATCTACGACGCCGAGCACTTCTTCGACGGCTGGAAGCGCGATCGCGAGTACGCGCTCCAGACCCTCAAGACGGCGGAGGCGGCCGGGGCCCACTGCCTCGTCCTCTGCGACACCAACGGGGGCACGCTTCCCCACGAGGTGGCCGAGATGGTCCGCGAGGTCCGGCGGCACGTCCGAGCGCCGCTCGGCATCCACGCCCACAACGACGGCGAGTGCGCGGTGGCGAACTCCCTGGCCGCGGTGCTCGAGGGCGTGGAGCACGTCCAGGGCACCGTCAACGGGTACGGCGAGCGCTGCGGCAACGCGAACCTGGTCTCGATCGTCCCGAACCTCATGCTGAAGCTCGGCGTCCAGGCGATCCCCGACCTGAATCTCCGGGAGCTCCGGGAGGTCTCGCGCTTCGCCTCCGAGCTGGCCAACCGCCCGCCGTGGCAGCACCAGCCCTTCGTCGGGGATTCGGCCTTCGCCCACAAAGCCGGCATTCACGTCTCGGCCGTCCTCAAGCACCCGGAGACCTACGAGCACGTCGATCCCGAGGTGGTCGGCAATCGCCGCCGCGTCCTCGTCTCCGAGCTGGCCGGCCGAGCGAACATCCTCTGGAAAGCGCAGGAGTACGGGATCGACCTCGGCAAGGACACGCCGGAGACCCGGCGGATCCTCGACACGCTGAAGGCGCTGGAGGACGAGGGGTACCTCTTCGAGGGCGCCGAGGCGTCGTTCGAGCTGCTCATGGAGCGAGCCCTCGGCAACCACCGGCCCTACTTCGAGCTGGAGGGATACCGGGTCACCGTCGAGGCGCGCCACGGGGACCACCAGCCCTTCGCGGAGGCCACGGTGCGACTGCGCGTCAAGGGCATCTCCGAGCACACGGCGGCGGCCGGCAATGGCCCGGTCAACGCGCTGGACCACGCGCTGCGGAAGGCGCTCGAGGAGTTCTACCCCAGCGTGCGCGAGATGTCGCTGATCGACTACAAGGTGCGCATCCTCGACGAGTCGAAGGGTACCGCCGCCAAGACACGCGTGCTCATCACCTCGGGGGACGGGGAGGAGACCTGGGGCACCGTCGGGGTCGCCCACAACATCATCGACGCCTCCTGGCAGGCCCTCGTCGACTCCATCGAGTACAAGCTCCGGCGTGACGAGCGCCGCGCGCTCCGCTGAGCCGCGCCCGGGATCGGAGCCAGCTCGAAGCCGAGGCGTGGGTCACCCGCCTCGCGCCGGATCATCCTCAGTCTCGGCCTCTGGATCTGTGGCTGGCCTCGATCGTCCGTCTCCTCCTCAACCCGCCCGGCGCGCTCCCCCCCGGTGTTTCCGGCAGTCCGCCGGGCCGGTGCCGGCATCGTGTGGTAGGGTGTAAGAAAGGACAGCGATGACCGGCGGGTTGCCGCGCGGGCCCGCGCGGCGGAGGCACCCCTCAGAAGGAGACGTGCCCTATGGCCTCAGTCGGATTCCACGAAGCCGAAGAGCACCTGGCGCCGAAGACTCGCGACATGCACCGTGCGATCGTCAGCCTGATGGAGGAGCTCGAGGCCATCGACTGGTACCAGCAGCGGATGGATGCGACGGGCGATCCGGACCTCCAGGCGATCCTCCGGCACAACCGGGACGAGGAGAAGGAGCACGCGGCCATGGTGCTCGAGTGGATCCGCCGGCAGGATCCCGTGTTCGACACGAAGCTGCGGGAGTACCTGTTCAGCGAGGGCTCCATCGTCGGGCGGGAGGAAGCGATTCAGAACGGTGACGGTTCGGCGCCTGCCGCCGGCGCGGCGCGCGTCTCGGTCGGGTCGTTGCGAGGAGGTCGATGATGGACATTCTGCGACGCGAGAGTGCGCGGCTGTCGGAGGGCGTGTGGAAAGCCCTCGACGAGGCGGCCGCCAGAGCCGCCCGGCACATCATGACGGCCCGTCGCGTGGCCACGTTCGACGGGCCCCGGGGCTGGGACTGCTTCGCCGCCCCGCTGGGCACGATGAGCGCGTGCCGGACCCGGGAGGGCAAGGCCAGCGTCTGCGTGCCCGAGGTCGCCTTGCTGGCCGAGATCCGGGCCGAGTTCAGCCTGCCCTGGTCGGTCGTCGAGGCCTTCGAGCGGGGCGGGCCGACCCTGGATACCGCTCCCGCCGAGGCGGCCGCCCGCGAGGTCGGCCTCGCCGAGGACCGGCTGGCCCTCTTCGGGGACCCCGTCGGCGGGGGCTTCCTCGCCTCGAAGGAGTCGCCGCGGCTCGCCCTCAAGGACTGGGCGCAGCCCGAGCACGTGCTGGGCGACCTGGTCAAGGCCGTCGAGACGCTCGACAGCCTCGGGATTCCCGGGCCCTACGAGGCGGTCCTCGCGCCCGGCCGCTACTATGCGTACCTGCGGGCGTCGGAGGAGGGCGGCTACCCGACGTCCCGCCACCTGCGAGAGGTTCTGGCCGCCGTCCACCGCTGCACGGTGCTGGAGAATGGCGGCGCGCTGTTCGCGATGCGGGGCGGCGACTTCGTCCTCACCGTCGGCGGTGACCTCGCCATCGGCTATCGCTCCCATGACCGGGAGGCGCTCCACCTCTTCTGCGTGGAGACCGTCGCGCCGCAAACGCTCACCCCGCAGGCGGTGTGCCTGCTGGAGCCCTCGGGGCAGTCGGAGCGGCTCGTTACTGCTTGACGGCGCCGAAGGTGAGGCCGGTGACGATGTGGCGCTGGACGATCAGCGCCAGCAGGAGCACCGGCAGCGTGATGAGGGTGGCGGCGGCGGCCAGCGTCCCCCAGTTGATCTCCTCGTAGGAGATCATGTTGAAGACGGCGATCGGGAGCGTCCGGGTCTCGCGGCCGGCCAGGATCACCGAGAAGAGGAAGTTGTTC
>DASYQW010000098.1 GCA_036005065.1 Candidatus Methylomirabilota bacterium
ACTGGCTCTTCGGCGCCGCCGGCGCCGAGGTCGGCCGGGACCACCCGCTCTATCGTGATCTTCGCGGCACGATCGGCGCGGTGACCGGGCGCGAGCCCGTCCTGAACGCCCTCCACGCGTCGAGCGACATCGGCCACCCGAACACCTGACCGCCCTCGAGAACATCACGGCCGGGCCGATCCACGTCCTGGGGACGAGCGCGGCCGACGCCGAGGCCGGCGGCCGCCGGCTCCTCGAGCTGGTGGGACTCAGCCACGAGGCCGACGCCTACCCGACCCAGCTCTCCGGCGGCCAGCAACAGCGCGTCGCCATCGCCCGGGCGCTGGCCATGAAGCCGCAGGTGATGCTCTTCGACGAGCCGACCTCGGCCCTCGACCCGGAAATGATCACCGAGGTGCTGGACGTGATGCTCGGTCTCTCTCGCCGGGGCACGACGATGCTCGTCGTCACCCACGAGATGGGCTTCGCCCGGGCGGCCGCCGGGCGGATCATCTTCATGGACGACGGGCGCCTCGTCGAGGAGGCGCCGCCCGACCGATTCTTCACCGCGCCGCGGGAGGACCGGACGCGGCAGTTCCTCGCGAAGATCCTCCACTGAGCGGAACATCGGAGGGGGTCTCGCCGGCCCCCCGGAACGATCCCGGACGCGAAGGGAGGGAAGCATCCGTGACCCAGATGGCGCTCGAGTTCGAGAAGGGCGGCGTGTTCGTGGCGCGGTTGCTCACCGCGGAGGCGCCGAAGACCTGTGCCACCATTCTGAAGCGGCTGCCGCTCGCCTACCGCTTCCACCACAGCATCGTCTCCGGCGAGGCGCTGGTCACCCTGCCCCCCGACCTGACGGTCGAGCGGGAGAACCAGCGCGTCGCCGGCGTGCCGGCCGGGACGCTCGCCTTCCTCGTCCGCGACGAGCCCGTCCGCGTGCCGGACGAGATCTATATCGCCTACGGGCTCTTCATCTCGCGCGGGCTCACCGTGGACATGAAGCAACCGGTGAACATCTTCGCCCGCATCGAGGCCAAGCTCGACGAGCTGCGGCAGGTCGGCCGGCGGGTCCTGATGGAGGGCGCCGAGACCGTCCGGCTCAGCCATGTCCGGGAGGAGAGCTGACAGGCCGGCCGTCCTCCGCCCGGGCCGCGGTCGGGCGCGCGTCGGCGGGCGGTCCTGACGATCTCCCGGGCCGCTCTTGCGGCCTCGAACCGTCTCATCTATTCTGGCCTCCGGAGCCGGCCCGGCGGCGGACCGGGCCTCGGGAGGCGCGGACGATGGGTCTCTTGAACCTCGACGTGTTGCGACGGGCCTCGCTCAGTCGAGAGCCGTTCGAGTTCCTGATCGTCTCCGACGTCGTGACTCCCGAGGCCAAGCTGTCGCTCGAGCGCGATTTTCCGCGGATCCCGCGCGCCGGCAGCTTCCCGGTCAGCGAGCTCGTCTACGGCCCGTCTTTCAGCGCGCTCCTGGCCGAGCTGCGCGGTCCCGGCCTGCGGAGCGTCCTCTCGGAAAAGTTCGGCATGGAGCTCGCCGGCTTGCCCACCATGGTCACCGTCCGCGGCCGCTGCCATCCGGGACACGACGGACAGGTGCACACCGACGCGACCTGGAAGGTCATCTCACTCCTGTTGTACCTGAACGACGGCTGGCAGAGCGCGGGAGGCCGGCTGCGCCTGCTCCGCAGCGAGAACCTGGACGACGTGGCGGCAGAGGTGCCCGCGGAGTCCGGCGCCCTGGTGGCCTTCCGACGCTCGGAGCGCTCCTTTCACGGGCACAAGCCGTTCGACGGCGAGCGGCGGGTGATTCAGGTCAACTGGGTCACCAGTCAACGAATGATCGACCGGGAGCTGGCTCGGCATCGTCGAACCGCCTGGCTCAAGCGCCTCGTGCCGTTCGGCGCGCGGTAGGAGCCCGTCGGGTGCCCCAGGCAGGCGGCCCGCGGTCCGCCGAGCCCTCCGGGGCGAGGCCCATGCGCGTCGCGATCGTCCGGCTCACCTCCCTCGGCGATGTCGTCCATACCCTCCCGGTCGCTCACGCCATCCGTCAGCACAGCCCGCAGGCATACATCGTCTGGATCGTCGAGGAGCGCGAGCAACATCTGCTCGTCGACAACCCGGTCGTCGACGAGGTGGTCGTCGGCCCCACCCGTCGATGGCGGCGAGAGCTGCGGACAGCGGGCGGCCTGGTGCGGGTCCTGAAGGAGTGGGGCGCGTTGCGGGATCGCCTGCGGACCCTGGCGCTGGACGTCGCCCTCGACGTTCAGGGGCTCCTGAAGAGCTCCATCTTCACCATCCTCACCCGGGCGCCCGTCCGAATCGGCTTTCGCTGGTCTCACGCGCGGGAGCCCCTCTCCTCGCTGTTCACCACCCGGCGGGTCACGCCTCCTCCGCACGCCGTGCACAAGGTGGACAAGAACCTGAGCCTGCTGGCCCCCCTCGGGATCCCGGTCGGGGAAGTCGCCTTTCCGATCCCCCTGGTGCCGGAGGCCGAGGCGCGCGCGGACGCGTTGCTTCGCGCGCACGAGGTGACGGCGCAGCACCGCGTGGTCGCGCTCCTTCCCGCGACGCGGCGGTCGGCCAAGCAGTGGCCGCCCGAGTCCTACCGCCGCCTGGCCGAGCGACTGGTGAAGACCCCCGGGGTGCGCGTGCTGGCTCTCGGCGGCCCAGGAGAGCACGCGACCCTGGAGTCCGTCGCCGGCGGGCTCGATGGCGATTCCATCCTGCGGGTGACCGCCTCGACGCCCGACTTCGTCGCGCTGCTCCGCCGGGCCCAGCTGGCCATCGGCAACGACACGGGGCCCGTCCACCTGGCGGCCGCCCTCGGGGTGCCGACGCTCGGCCTCTATGGCCCGACCCGCGCCGAGGAGAACGGCCCCTACGGGCCTCGCAGCCGCTTCATCCAGAGCTCCACGCACCGCATCGAGGACATCCCGGTGGACACCGTGTTCCGGGCGGTCTCCGACTGGCTGCCTTGACGGCGCGGCGACCCGGCCCCTGATGGTCCGGGGTCTCACCGTCACCATCGTCGCGAAGAACGAGGAAGAGCGCATCCAGGCCTGCCTGGAAAGCGTGGCCTGGGCCCCGGAGATCGTCGTGGTGGACGCGGAGAGTACGGACCGGACGGCCGAGATCGCCCGGAAGTTCACCCCGAAGGTGATCGTACGACCCTGGGCCGGCTTCGCCGCCCAGAAGAACTTCGCCCTGACCCAGGCGACTGAGCCCTGGATCCTTTCGCTGGACGCCGACGAGCAGGTGCCGCCCGAGCTGCGTGAGGAGATTCGCGGGATCCTGGAGGCCGACGGCCCCCTGGACGGCTACTCCGTGCCCCGAAAGAATGTCTTCCTCGGCCGCTGGATCCGCCATGGCACCTGGTTTCCCGACTATCAGCTCCGGCTCTTCCGCCGGGGTGCCGGCGTCTTTCGCGCCGTCAGCGTCCACGAGTCGGTGGAGGTCACGAGCGGTCGACTCGGCCACCTCCGGACTCCCCTGCTCCACGTGAGCTACCGCGACATCGCCGACTTCGTTCAGCGCTCGAACCGCTACTCGACGCTGGCCGCCCAGGATCTGGCGCGAGCGGGCACGCGAGTCTCGTGGTGGGAGCTCCTCCTGCGCCCGGTCGGCCGGTTCTGCTCGATGTACGTCCTGCACCGGGGCTTCCTCGACGGGCGCGAGGGGTTCGTGCTCGCGCTGCTCTACAGCTACTACGTCTTCCTTCGGACCGCGAAGGCCTGGGCGCTCGGCCGGTCCGTGCGGCGTCCGCCCGATCCCGCCTGAAGCGACACCGCCGGGCCCGGCGGCCGACCACCCAGCGCGTGGCGCATCAAGGAGTGTTCCGAGCGGCGGCTTCGCCGCCGCCACGACGGCGGGGCAGCGGGGGGGTCTTCCGAGACCCCCCGAAATGACCTAGCCGGTGGCCGCTCCACTTCCCCCCGCCACCGTCGCCCGGAGCGTCCGCACCTGCGTCCGGTGGTCGAGCAGGTGGAGGCGCTGGACCAGGGCGTACTCTTTCCACCCGAGCTCCGCCGAGAAGACCTCCGGCGTCACCCGGCCACCCGCGCCGGTGCGGTTCACCACCAGGATCGTCCGCGCCGTGGGCGCGCCGGCCGGCTCGGTCCCGGACGCGCCGGCCAGCAGGTGGTCGAGCTCCTCGTTGGCGGCCCGGAGCCCCTCGAGGAGCTCCGGCCACGGGGCCCAGACCGCGGCCCCCGAGGTGAGCGCCTCGTAGACGGGTGGGCCAGGGGGCCGGCGGCCCCCGAGGAGATGACGGAGCTCGTCGGCGACCCGGATGGTCGTCTGGGCCAGGTGGTCCACCACCTCGGCGATGCTCCACTGGCCCGCCACGGGATGGCGCCGCGCCTCGGCCTCCGTGATCCCGGCCAGAGCGCTGTCGAGCTCGGCCACCGCCGCGCGGCAGCGCGCGCGGATCTGGACGACCCCGAGCCCGGCGGCGCGGGTGGTCAGGTACTCGAGCATCCGGGCCCCCTCGGGCGAGCGTTGGGCTGCGTCGTTCATGGCAGACCTCCCCGGTCGGCGGTCAGGTAGCGGAGGAGCGCGTCCTCGCAGAGGCGGACGGCCCGGGCCAGCGGCATGAGCCGGCGGTCGAAGGTGAGCTGAAGCGAGACCCCGTCGAGCACCGCCAGGACGACCACCGCGCCCTCGCCCGGATCGACGCGCCGGAAGGCGCCGTCGGCGAGGCCGCGGGCGAGGAGGCGCGCGATGAGGCGTCGCGCCCGCGCGTAGGCGCGGGCATTCAGCCCGGCCAGCTCGCGGTCGTGCTGCGCCTCACCCCAGAACTCGATGAACACGCGCCAGACCTCGCGGTCCCGGGTGGCGACGGCCAGACACGCGCGGATCAGGGCTCGGAGCCGCCCGCGGGCGTCTCGGGCGCCTCGGGCTTCGGCCGCCACCCGGCGGTCGAGGTCGCCCATCACCTTGGCGGCGGCCGCGGCCAGGATCGCGTGCTTGTTCACGAAGTAATAGTGGAGGATGCCCTGGCTGACACCCGCCTCCGTCGCGACCCGCCGCATCGTGAGGCCCGCGTACCCGTCCCGGGCGAGGCAGCGGATGGTGGCCCGCACGATCGCGGCGCGCCGGACCGGAGCCACGCCGACTTTGGGACTCATCGGGATCTCACGGGCCGGTTCCGGAGCAGCACTCTAACTTGATTGGTCGACCAATTATCTTCGGGCGGCCACCGTCCGTCAAGGCCCTTTCCCGTCCCCGGTGCCCGCCGCTATACTGGTCCGGTCATGACCCCGCTCGGTGGCCTCACCGTGCTCGACTTCACGCTGAACGTGGCGGGCCCCTTCTGTACCCAGATCCTCGGGGATCTGGGCGCCGACGTCGTCAAGGTCGAGCGCCCCGGCCGCGGCGACGAGACACGGGCCTGGGCGCCGCCCACCTGGGGGCCCGAGAGCGCGACCTATCTGGCGCTGAACCGGAACAAGCGGAGCCTCGCCCTCGACCTGCGGGCGGCCGAGACCGCTCCCCTCCTCGGGCGGCTCATCGGGCAGGCCGACGTCCTCATCCAGAGCTTCCGGCCCGGCGTCGCCGACCGGCTGGGGATCGGCTGGGCCGCCGCCCGGGCGGCGAATCCGCGGCTCGTGTATTGCTCGGTGACCGCCTTCGGGACGCGCGGCCCGCTCCGCGACCTGCCCGGCTACGACCCGATGATGCAGGCTTACGCCGGCCTCATGAGCCTCACCGGCTACCCGGGGCAGCCGCCGACCCGGGCCGGGACTTCCATCGTCGACATGGGGACCGGCATGTGGGCCGCGCTCGCCATCCTGGCCGCTCTCCGCGAGCGCGACCGGCGCGGGGAGGGGTGCCATCTGACGACGGCACTCTTCGACACGGCGCTCGCCTGGGTTCCCTACCAGCTTCTCGCCTACCTCGCCAGCGGCGTGGTCCCCGGCCCGCAGGGCTCCGGAGCCGCCATGATCGTGCCATACGGGGCCTTCCCGACATCCGACGGCTACCTGATGATCGCCGCCCCGACCGACGCCCTCTTCGATCGCCTGTGCCGGGTGCTGGGGCGAGCGGAGCTGGCGGACGATCCACGCTTTGCCGACAATCCCGGGCGCGTCCGGCACCGCCAGGCGCTCATCCCGGCTCTCGAGGCCACCACCCGGACCTACCCGACGGCCTCGCTCCTCGAGCGACTGCGCGCCGCGGACGTGACGTGCGCGCCGATCCAGACGCTCGACCAGGTGGTGACGGACCCGCAGACGAAGGCAAGCGAGATGCTGGCCGCGACGCCGCATCCCGACATTCCCGACCTGACGACGGTCGCGCTGCCGATCCGCTGGGACGGGGCCCGGCCCGGGCCGCGTCGGCCCCCGCCGCGCCTCGGGGAGCACACGCGGGAGGTCCTGGGCGGCCTCGGCCTGAGCGACGCCGAGATCGACAGTCTCCGCCAGCGGCGCGCCGTCCAGCTCGGTCCCGACGATGCCTGAGCCGCGCTACCGCCACCTCGCGCTCACCCGGAGCTCCGACGGCCACGTGCTGACCGTGGAGCTCCACCGTCCCGAGGTGCTGAACGCCCTCAACACGGCGATGGGCGAAGACCTCCTGGCCTGCTTCCGCGGTCCGGCGGCGGGATCCGAGGTCCGGGCGGTCGTGCTGGCCGGGGCCGGCGACCGGGCGTTCTGTGTGGGAGGGGATCTCAAGGAGCGTCAGGGAATGACGGATGAGGCCTGGCGCGCCCAGCACGTCATCTTCGAGCAGGCGGCGGCGGCCCTCCTCCGCTGCCCGGCCCCGGTGATCGCCGCGGTCGAGGGGTTCGCGTTCGGCGGAGGCTGCGAGCTCGCCGTGATGGCGGACTTCATCGTGGCCAGCGAGACCGCGGTCTTCGCCGTACCCGAAACCACCCTGGGGATCTTTCCCGGAATCGGCGGCACCCAGCTCCTGCCCCGTATCCTCGGCGCGCCGCTGGCCAAGGAGCTCATCTTCACCGGACGGCGGCTCGGCGCCGAAGAGGCCCGGGCGGCGGGACTCGTGAACCACCTCACGCCGCCCGGCCAGGCTCACGTCCGGGCGCTCGAGATCGCCACCACGATCGCGCAGAACGGGCCGATCGCCGTGCGACAGGCCAAGAAGGCGATCGCCTACGGCCTGGAGACGGACCTCGAAACGGCGATGGTCCTGGCCATCGAAGCCTACAACGTCACCGTGGCGACCGAGGACCGCCAGGAGGGCGTGCGCGCCTTCAACGAGAAGCGAAAGCCCCAGTTCAAAGGCCGGTAGGCCCGCACTGTCGGGAGCGCCGAGGACGGTTGCGCGCCCGGCGCCGCTCTGTTACGTTCTCCTCACGACACCTCCGCATGAGTCTGTGATCCCGGGCCGGAGGACCGATCATGGCGGTGATGCCCGTCTCCCTGACCGAGGAGCAGCGCGCCCTCAAGGCAGGGGTCGCCGAGATCTGCCAGAAGTACCCTGGCGAGTACTGGCGCGAGCTGGACCGGGAGCGGGCGTACCCCGAGGCCTTCGTGACCGAGCTGACGCGGGCCGGTTATCTCGCCGCGCTCATTCCGCAGGAGTACGGTGGCGCCGGGCTCGGCATCCTCGAGGCGGGGCTGATCCTGGAGACCATCAACGCCTCGGGCGGGAACGCGGCGGCGTGCCACGCCCAGATGTACATCATGGGCACCCTGCTCCGCCACGGGAGCCAGGCTCAGAAGCAGCGGTACCTGCCGAAGATCGCCAGCGGCGAGCTGCGCCTCCAGGCCTTCGCGGTGACGGAGCCCAACGCGGGGTCGGACACCACCAAGCTCCAGACGACCGCCGTCCGGCGCGGCGACGGCTACGTGGTGAACGGGCAGAAGATCTTCATCTCGCGGGTGCTCCAGTCAGACCTCATGCTCCTGCTGGCGCGGACGACGCCGGTCGACCAGGTCCGGCGCAAGACCGAGGGGCTCTCCGTCTTCCTCATCGACATCCGCCAGGCCAAGGGCCTCGAGGTCCGGCCGCTCCGGATGATGATGAACCACTCGACCAACGCCCTCTTCCTCGACAATCTGGAGATCCCGGCCGAGAGCCTGATCGGCGAGGAGGGACGGGGGTTCTCCTACATTCTGGACGGCATGAACGCCGAGCGCATTCTGGTGGCGTCCGACTCGCTCGGCGACGGCCGGTGGTTCATCGAAAAGGCGGTGGCCTACTCGAATCAGCGCGTCGTCTTCGGCCGGCCGATCGGCGCCAATCAGGGCGTGCAGTTCCCGATCGCCAAGGCCCACACGGCCGTGGAGGCGGCCGACCTGATGCGCGGGAAGGCCGCCGCCCTCTTCGACACCGGCGAGCCCTGCGGCGCCGAGGCGAACATGGCCAAGTACCTCGCGGCCGAGGCCGCCTGGGAGGCGGCCCAGGCCTGCATCGACTGCCACGGCGGCTACGGCTTCGCCGAAGAGTACGACGTCGAGCGGAAGTTCCGGGAGGCCCGGCTCTACAAGACGGCGCCCATCAACCAGAACCTCGTCCTCGCCTACGTGGGCGAGCACGTGCTGGGGTTGCCCCGCTCGTACTGAGCATCGACTCCGGGAGGATGATCGGCCACTGACGGATGGGCCATGGCTGTCGAGATTCTGCGGCGCCGATTCACGGTCGACGAATATCACCGGATGGGGGAGATGGGCATCCTCCGGGAGGAGGACCGCGTCGAGCTCATCGACGGGGAGATCGTGCAGATGACGCCGATCGGGAGTCGCCATGCGGCCTGCGTCAACCGGCTGAACCGGTTGTTGGTCGCGCCGGCGGGCGAACGGGCCATCGTTGCCGTCCAGAACCCCATCGCGGTGCCGCCGGACTCGGAGCCCCAGCCGGATCTGGCGCTGCTCCGGCCGCGCAGCGACTTTTACGCTCGCGCCCATCCGGAACCGTCCGATGTCTGGCTCGTGATCGAGGTCGCCGACGTCTCGGCGGCGTTCGACCGCGCGGTGAAGATCCCGCTCTACGCGCGCGCCGCGATCCCGGAAGTCTGGCTGGTCGACCTCGCGGGCGAGTGTGTCGAGGTGTACCGCGGGCCCACGGAACGCACCTACGCCCACCTGGAGCGCCGCCTCCGCGGCCAGCGGCTCGCCGGCGAGGCCTTGCCGGACCTCGCTCTGTCCGTCGACGAAGTCTTGGGCACGCCCTGACGCGAGCGAAGCGGCCGGGGTCTTAATGAGCGTCAGCGCTCGCGGGCCAGGAAGAACGTCCGTCCGGTGTGCCCGGTCAGGCCGAGGTCTGTGTCCGCCTCGTGGGCCGACACGGACTCGAACCCCGCTTCGATCAGCGCCCGGGACACCTCGTCGGGCGCATAGCAGCGCTGGACCAGCGAGCCCCATGGTCGCATCAGGCTCTCGACCGACGATCCGCCTCGGCCGCCGGGGCCGAGCGGCGTGAGACGGGGGGCCGGCATGAAGCTGCCCGAGCGGGTGACGATCTGCGAGGTGGGGACGCGGGACGGCTTCCAGATCGAGCCAGAATTCATCCCGACCGAGCTCAAGATCGAGGTGGTCGACCGGCTGTCGGCGGCCGGTGTGCCCAGCATCGAGGTGACCTCGTTCGTGCACCCGAGGGTGGTGCCGCAGCTCCGCGACGCCGAGACCGTGATGGCCCGAATTCGGCGGCGGCCGGGCACGATCTACGCCGCGCTCGTCCCCAACGACAAGGGCGCGGTCCGAGCGGTCGACGCGGGCGCCGATGAGCTGCGCACCGTGGTGTCGGCCAGCGAGAGCCACAACCTGGCCAATCTCAACATGACGGTCGAGGACTCCCTCCAGAAGCTGGCGGCCGTCGCCGACGTCGCGGCCCGGGCGGGTCGGCCGGTCGTGGCCGGCATCTCGACCGCGTTCGGCTGCCCCTTCGAGGGCGAGGTCCCGCTGGACCGGCTGCGGTGGCTCTGCGGGCGGCTGGCCGACCTCGGCGTACGCGGGATCGCGCTCGCCGATACCACCGGCATGGCGAACCCGGCCCAGGTCGCCCGGACCTTCGCTCACCTCATGCCAGCCTGGCCGCATCTTCCGTGGGCGCTGCACACACACGACACCCGGGCCATGGCGATCCCCAACATCCTGGCCGCCATGGAGTGCGGGGTGACCGCCTTCGATGCCTCGATCGGCGGGCTCGGGGGCTGCCCCTTCGCGCCGGGCGCCTCCGGAAACGTCTGCACCGAGGACCTCGTCCACTGCCTCCATGCGATGGACGTCCAGACCGGCAGTGACCTCGACGGGCTCATCGCGACCTCCCGGCGCGTCCAGGAGATCGTCGGCCGGCCGCTTCCCGGCCAGGTGGCGAAGGCGGGCCCCTGGACTCGCCGGTACCCCGTTCCCGAACACATCAGGGCTCGGCTCGACACCGCCTGACGGCAGGCGCTCACTGTATCCGCAAGGGAAAGGAGCTCGGCATGCGACGCGGTATCTCGTGCTCGGTCCTGGCCGCCCTCCTGCTCTGGACGCTGGCGCCGCTCCCGGCCCCGGCCCAGACGAAGAAGCTCGTGTACTGGACGCACTGGGAGCAGAATCCCGAGTTCAACAAGTGGTACGAGGTGAAGGGCAAGGAGTTCGCCAAGAAGCACGGCTACGAGGTCGAGGTCGTGACGGTCCCCTACCAGGGGTACGAGGCGAAGTATCTGGCGGCGCTCATGGGCAAGAGCGGCGCGCCCGACATGTTCAACGGCATGACCCATCAGTGGTGCGGGCAGTACGACTTCTGTGACCGCATGCCCGCCGACCTCGAGAAGCTCTGGGATGAGAACATCCCCAAGTACATGGTGCCGATCGGCAAGTGGAAGGGGGCGCGCTACGGAATCCCGCTCGAGCACGGGAACTTCCAGCAGATGTACCTCGACGTGGACCTCTTCAAGAAGGCGGGGCTGGACCCCGACAAGCCGCCCAAGACCCTCGACGACTGGCTGGCCGCGATGAAGAGGCTGACGATCGCGGACGGCAAGGGAGAGGCCAGCCAGGTCGGCTTCGCCATCCGCCACAAGGGACACCCGGTCGGGATCACCGACAAGTTCCTCCCGTTCGCCCACGCCTTCGGCGCCCGGATGCTCTCCCCCGATCTGGAGAAGGCGACCGGCTACGCCAACAGCCCGGACATGGTGGCGGCCCTCCAGTTCTTCGGGGACCTCGTCCTCAAGCACAAGGTCGCCAGCCTCGCCCTCGGCAACCCCGAGGACGCCTTCGGTCAGAAGCGAGCCGCCGTGATCTTCCGTGAGTCCTGGTTCTTCGGCTGGGTTCGGAAGAACGCTCCCGACGTCACCTTCAAGGTGGCCGCGCTGCCCTGCGGCAAGGCGTGTCCCGGCGCCGGCGCCCTCTTCCCCTGGACCAACCTCATCTACAAGCACAGCCCGAACCGGCAGGCGGCCTGGGAGTTCATGCGCTTCATCAGCAACGCCAAGGACGACCTCGAGCAGCACCAGGCGGCGGGCTTCCTCCCGGTCTGGACCGCGAACCTCGAGTCGCCGTACGTGAAGGGCCGGCCGGACTACCAGTCGACCAAGGAGATGCTCGCCCAGCCGGTGCCGCCGACCTACTTCCACCCCAAGTCGAACGAGCTGGCCACCGCCTTCGGCGAGGCCGTGGTGGGCGTCCTCTACGGGAAGGGGCAGCCCAAGCCCCTGCTCGACGAGGCGGCGGCGAAGATGGACAAGATCCTCAAGGACTAGCCCTGATCGGCAAGAAATGGGTGGGCCATGAGCCCTTCTTCCCCTCTCCCCCACCGGGGGAGAGGGGAGGGTGAGGGGGAGATCCATCGGCTCCACCCTCACCCCAACCCTCTCCCTCCCACAGGAGGGAGAGGGAGCGGATAGAAGCGGAGATTCGCTCGGCGCAGGCGCAAAGGAATTGCCGACTGGGACTAGATTCACGGGGGGGCCTCGGCGGCCCCCTCCGAACCTCCCCCAACGCTCAGACCGCGCGGCCTGATCGGAGCGGGCGTGAGACAGTGGGCGCGGCTCCTCTGGCCTCGGACCTACATGGACCGCCAGCGGCGGGCCGGGCTCCTGTTCGTCTTCCCGGCGCTGGTCTACTTCTCCCTGGTATTCCTCGTCCCGCTGGTGGAGTCGGTCCTGGGCTCGTTCTACCGGACGGTGCCCGGCGGCGTCAGCCAGTTCGTGGGGCTGCGTCTCTACACGAAAGTCCTGACCGACGGGACCTTCTGGCAGAGCGTTCGGAACACGGTCACGCTCCTCCTGATGTCGGTGCCGGCCACCGTCCTCCTGGCGCTGGCCGCGGCCCTCGGCCTGCACCGGCTCGCCCGCCTCCGGTGGCGCAACGCCTGGGCCGCCATGTACTTCCTCCCCTTCTCGGTGTCCCTGGTGGCGGCCGCGCTGATCTGGCAGTGGATCTACGATCCGGTCTACGGCTTCCTCAACCATCTGCTCTCGCTGATCGGCATCCCGCCCCAGAAGTGGCTCCAGAGCTTCGACCAGGTGCTTCCGTCCATCGCCGTCGTCAACGTGTGGGTCCGCCTCGGGTTCGACACGATGATCTTCCTGGCCGCGCTCCAGGCAATCCCGGCCGAGTATTACGAGGCGGCCGGCATCGACGGGGCGAGCCGGAGCCAGGCGCTCCGTCACGTGACCCTGCCGTTGCTGAACCCCCAGATCCTGATGGTGTGCATCCTGGAGCTCATCTTCAACTTCAAGATCTTCGACCAGGTATACGCGACGACCCAGGGGGGCCCCGCCGGCGCCAGCCAGACGGTGATCATGCTGCTCTACGACACGGCCTTCAAGTACTTCCGGCTGGGCGACGCCTCCGTCATGGCGATCTTCGTCTTCGTCTCGCTGCTCCTGGTGACACTCCTCCAGTGGCGGTTCTTTCGGAAGACGGTCGAGTACTAGGTCATTTCGGGGGGGTCTCGGAAGACCCCGATGCCCCCCTTCGGTTGCGGCGGCACAGCCGCCGCCCGGAGCGGCGTAGCGTGAACTCGCCGATGAGGCTCAGGTGAGCCGGGCGGCGGCTCCCGTGGACGGCCGGCTAGCGCAGCGGCCGGCGTCGGCCCGGGGCCGGGCGGGGCGGGTCCTCCTCGGGTGGCTGCCGGCCGTCCTGGTGGCGGGGGGCGCCCTGGTCGTCTTCTTCCCGTTGTTCTGGATGGCGGTCACCTCTCTCAAGGCCGCCCCCGAGATCCAGCGGGTGCCGCTCCAGGTACTCCCCGATCGCTGGCTCAACCTCGACAACTACCGGGAGGTGTTCCAGCGCCAGCCCTTCGGGCGGTTTCTCCTGAACAGCGCCCTGGTGGCGTCGATCTCGGCCCTGAGCAGCCTCGTCTTCTCGGCCCTGGCCGGCTACGGCTTCGCCAAGTTCCGCTTTCCCGGGCGTGACGTCTTCTTCTTCGCCATCATCGGAATCCTCATGGTGCCGTTCCAGTCGGTGGTGGTCCCCCTCTACCTGTGGATGAACCGCCTCGGCCTCCTCGACAGCTATCCGGGGATCCTGGCTCCGGATCTGGTGAGCGTCTTCGGCGTCTTCCTGATGCGGCAGGCCATCGAGGTGGTGCCGTCGGACTACATCGACGCCGCCCGCATCGATGGCTCCAGCGAGCTGGGGATCTTCTGGCGGGTCGTCGTGCCCATGGTGAAGCCGGCCCTGGCCACGCTCCTCATCGTCAAGTTCATGTGGACGTGGAACGAGCTCTTCTGGCCGCTCGTCATCGTGAACTCACCCAGCATGAAAGTGGTGACGCTCGGGCTCATCAGCTTCACCAACATGTACTTCATCGAGTATCATCTCGTCACCGCCGCCGCGGTGCTGAGCGTTCTGCCCATCCTGGCCCTCTTCCTCGTCTGCCAGAAGTGGGTGGTCCGGGCGGTGGTCATGAGCGGGCTCAAGGGCTGAGGGCGATGCCGATCGTCTCCCCGGGCACGTGAGGAGCGGCCGACGATGTCGAGCGACCTGATCCGCTGGACCCTCGATGGGGACGGGGTCGCCCTGCTGACCCTCGACAATCCACCGCTCAACCTGGTCACGCTCGAGCTGACCCGCCGGCTCCACGCCGCGATGGACGAGCTGGCGGGCGACGCGGCCGTGCGGGCCCTGGTGGTCACGGGCGCCGGGGACCGCGCGTTCTGCGCCGGGTCGGACATCGGCGAATTCCCTGCCGTCCTCGACGACGTGGTCCGGCGGAAGCTCGCCCTCGAGAACGAGGCCTACGGCAAGCTGGACGATTTTCCCCGGCCGACGGTGGCCGCCCTGAACGGCCTGGCCTACGGCGGCGGCCTCGAGCTGGCCGTCTGCTGCGATCTCCTGATCGCCGGCGCCGACGTGCGCCTGGCCCTGCCCGAGATCAGGCTCGGTGTCTTTCCCGGAACCGGCGGCACGGTCCGGGTCGCGCGCCGGGTCGGGGAGGGACGGGCCAAGGAGCTCATGTTCCTGGGCGACCCGGTCGACGCCCAGACCGCGCTGGCCTGGGGCCTGGTGAACCGCGTGGTCCCCCCTGGCCAGGCCCTCCCGCGCGCCCTCGAGCTGGCCGGCATCCTGGCCACCCGGCCGGGGCGGGCGCTCGCGCTCTGCAAGCAGGCCATCGACCTCGGGCTCGACCTGCCCGAGGACCAGGCGATCGCCCGGACGCTCGCGCTGAGCGAGGCCGTCTTCAAGACCGACGATTGCCGGGAAG
>DASYQW010000099.1 GCA_036005065.1 Candidatus Methylomirabilota bacterium
GTCGAGGACGCGGTCCACAAGCGCCTGGTTGGCCCGAAACGCCCCGGTCTGGCGGAGCATGGCGTCGACGAGGGTCGTCTTGCCGTGATCGACGTGGGCGACGATGGCGACGTTCCTGATGTCGTCGCGGACGGTCGACGACGGGCCGGTCACTCCCGGAGCGACGACGACGGGCACGGTGGAACGGGACGGGTGGGTCATGGGCCGGGCATTGTCGCATGTTGACCGTCCGAGCGAGAATCAGCCGATGGACGGTCTCGCCTGGCTGGCGCTCGCGTGCCTCGCGGTTGGCGTCCTCGTGCGGGCGCTCGTTCCCGCGATGGCGCCGGGCATGCAGGCCCATGTCGCGGCCCTCGGCCAGCTGCTAGGCGGCTGGCGCCCGCCACCCTGGCCACGGGGCGTCCAAGAAGACGACCCAGAAGTCGCCTGGGCGAAGCATGGCGCGGGTCGTGCCGCGTCCCAGTCCGGTGTCCAGCCGGCGGCGGCGTCGATCGAGGACCTCGACTGACGAAGCTCCCGGGCATCACCCGCCGGCACGCTGGTAGCATCCGGCAATGACAGTCTCGGCCGTGATCCTTGCAGCGACACCCGAGTCGGCGCTGGCCGACGCCGAGGGGCTGCCCCGAGTCCGCCGCCTCGCCGACGTTGCCTGGTCCGGCGGCGCCCTGCCCGTCGTCGTGGTCGCCGACGATCCCGGTGGCGCCGTGAGCGCGGCCCTGGCGGGTGCTCCGGTGACCCTGGCGGAGCCCGCTCCGGCCGCCGACGGACCCGTTGGCCAGATCGCTCATGGCGTCGATGTCGCCCGGGAGGCGATCCGCGAGACGGACGCCGCCCTCATCTGGCCGGCCCGGATGGCATGGGTGGGTCCCGAGACCGTGACCTCGCTGATCGAGGCCCACGGCGCGAACCGCAACGCCGTGCTCCGCCCGACATACGAGGGCACCGCCGGCTGGCCGGTGCTCCTGCCGCTCGTCCGCCTGCCCGCCCTGCGTGCGCTGGCGGCCGACCGTACGCCGGATGAGCTGATCGCCGATCTGGTCGCGAACGGCGCCGAGCTGCGCGAGCTGGATCTCGGCGACCCGGGGTCGACGCACGACGGTTCGATCGCGCGGGCGGACCTGCCGCCCTATCGTGGACCGAAGGAGCCGGTGACCGGTCATCGTCACGAGTGGGACGCGGCCATCTCCGACACGCCCGACGGGCCGCTGGAGGGCCCGGGCCTGTCCCCCTTCGAGCCGGCGGGCTCGGGAGACTGAGGCCCAACCTCAGGAATACGCGGGCGGGCGCGGGGGAAACTTGGCACGAGTCCGCAGTCGGGCGTGGTGCAGAGATCCAGCCCCAGCTGAGCGAGCCCCTCGGCCAGAGGCGTGAACCCCAGCCATCCGCCAAAGCTCCGGCTCGTGACCCCGGCCGGGACCCCCCGCACGAGGACCGCGCCGCCAGAGTCTCCGACCCCCACCGAGATCCGCGCGGCGATCATGCACGGGAAGTAGTCGCCGTCCTCCGGATGGAGGTTGGCGCCCTTCTCGGCCACCGCTCCGCTCCGGTACTGGTTGCGGCCGTTGATCTCGACCTGGTCACCGATCGCGATGTCGGCGCAGGCGAGCGGCCGCGTGCCCGGCGGGATGATCCGGTAGCCAGCCGTACCCAGGTCCACGACGTTCAGGTGCCCCCACGGAATGCGGTCCCTGGCGACCACCAGGTAGTTCAGGTCAGACGCCGCGCACCGGTGCCCCGGATACGGGCACGAGGCATCGCGGGCGGCCGGGCCAAAGACGCCGCGCACCGTGATGCCGTCCGGGTCGTACGCCACGGTGCCCTCGGTGGTGCAGTGACCCGTGGAGGTGAGCACGATCGAATCCCCGTGGCGGGCATAGAACCCGCCGGCACATGCTCCCCATAGCTGCTGGCCGGCGAGGACCGGCGGGTCGTACGCGGGGGCGACGCGCCGCGGCTGCCTGATGGCGCTCACGATCAAGAAGGCGCCGACCCCGACGACGAGGCCCGCCAGGGCGACGGCGATGAGGCGCAGGGCTCGAACCCGCATTCGTGGACCTCTCGTCGCCACCGCCGCGGACAGCCTCACGCCGCGCCTAGCGCTTGGCGGGCTTGTCGGCGACCCCCACGTAGCGCAGGCCGAGCTCCGCGTACTGGGACGGTTCCGGCGGGGACGGTGCCTCGAGCATGAGGTCGGAGCCGGATTGGGTCTTGGGGAATGCCATGACCTCGCGGATGTTCGTCTGGTCGGTCAGGAGCGCGGCCCAGCGGTCGATCCCGATCGCGATCCCGCCGTGGGGCGGGGCGCCG
>DASYQW010000100.1 GCA_036005065.1 Candidatus Methylomirabilota bacterium
ACTCCAGCACGAACTGGTCCGCCCGCGCCTCGAGGAGCGCTGGGAAATAGGGTCGGTAGGTCCGGTCGAACCGGGAGCGGCCGAAGCGGTTTCCGAAGCAGACGTGAAAGGCGAGCTTGGCCCGGACGCCCTCGGTCGCCCTGTTGAAGAGGCGCGCCATCTCCTGACCCGAGACGTGCCCGCGGGCGGGCTCGTCGATCTGGATGAACTCCGCCCCGGCCGCCACCAGGCCCCGGAGCTCCTGGTTGATGACGTCGGCGAAGCGCTCGGCGACGTCGACCACGCCCTTGTAGACCGTGCCCGGGTGGATGCGGGACCCGAAGGTCAGCGGTCCGGCGCACGTCGCCTTGGTGGCGCGCGTGGTGTGGGCTTTGAGGTATGCGAACTCCTTGACGATCCCGAGCCCGCCCTCGGGCGTCTCGATCGAACCGACGGCCTCGTAGCGCGTCTGCTGGTCGTATCCCCAGGGCCCGACCTTCCGGCGGACGGGGATCGGCTGGATCCCCTTGATGATGGCGTAATAGGAGTCCACGTAGCCGTCGAGCCGCCGGACCTCGCCGTCGGTGATGATGTCGAGCCCGGCCCGCTCCATGTCGCGGATCGCGGTGTCGGCGGCGTCGTCGAGCATCTCCTCGAGGTCGGCCGGGCCGAGCTCTCCGGCCTCCCACGCCTTGACGGCGACGTACCACCAGCCGGGCTTCCCGTGGGAGCCGACGACCGTCGCGGGGATCAAAGGCAGCGATGTCGCGGGCATGGAGGTCTCCTCTCCCGAGTTGGCGGTGCGCGGGCGGGGCGCCCTTCTCACCCGCGAACATACACCACGGGTGACGCGTGCGGCAAGCGGATCGGACACATGGGAGCCCACGAGCACGTCGGCGCGAACGATGAACTCCATGGCCGAAGACGACCGAGCGTGGCGACCTCAGCCGCCGGCCGTTCCCGTCCGTCGTCGTCCGCGGGCCGTCAGGGCTCCTCCCCGGGCGTCAGTCGAGCCGGCTCCTCCAGGATGTCCAGGAGGGCCTCCGCGCAGTAGACGCGATCGCGTCGGGCGCGACGGATCTCGGTGAGAATGGACAGCCGCTCCAGCCGCGCCACCGCGCGCTGGGCCGTGGTGAACGCCACGCCCAACTGCTTCGCCGCCCCTTTGATCGTCAGGTACGGGTTGGCCGCGAGCTGGTCGACGAGGGCCAGCGGGGTCCTCGACGCGGCGCCCGCAACAGCCACTCGCCATTGCTCGAGCAGCCGGTTGATTCTTCCGGCCCGGCTCAGCGCGTCTTCCGACTGCCGCGCGACACCGTTGAGGAAGTAGTGTAGCCACTCCGTCCACTCGCCGCGCTCACCGACGCCGCGCAGGCGCTCGTAGTAGTCGCGCCGCGTGGCCTCGAAGAACGCGCTGAGATACAGCAGCGGCGCCGGCACGATGCCGCGCTCGATCAGGAACAGCGTGATGAGCAACCGCCCGACGCGCCCGTTGCCATCAAGAAAGGGATGGATCGCTTCGAACTGGTAGTGGATTAGCGCCACCTGCACGAGCGGCGGCAGGCTTCGGTCGTGAAGGAACTTCTCCCAGTCACCGAGACATGTGATCAACTCGCCAGGAGGCGGAGGCACGTAGACGGCATTGGCCAGCGTGCACCCAGGCGGGCCGATCCAGTTCTGCGACCGGCGAAACTGGCCCGGGGTGGCGTGGTCCCCGCGGACACCCCGCATGAGCTTCTCGTGGAGCTCCCTGACCAGCCTGAGGGAGAGCGGGAGCGTCTTGAGGCGCTTGATTCCATGCTCCAGGGCGATCACGTAGTTGCCGACCTCCCGCAGGTCGGCCGGGCTTCGCTCAACGGCAGCCCCGGCCTCGGCAGCCAGCAGCTCGCCGAGGGTGGCTTGGGTGCCCTCGATCTTGCTGGAGAGCACGGCTTCCCGGCGGATGAACGGCCGGATGAGGAGGTGCGGGTTTGGCAGCCGGGCGCCCTCCCCGGCCAGCTTCCCGACCATGCGGTCGCCATCGGAAAGGGCCCGGACCAGCTCGGGGCTCCACACGATCTCGGGCGGCAGAGGATCGGGCAGGTAGGCCGTGTACCCCTCTGGGCGGCGAAGATGTCGGCCGGGAGCCTTCGTCACGTCAGGTGTTTCTGGGGATTTTCAGGGCCGCTAACAATACCGGGCACTATTAGCGATATTACTCCGATTCGAAAATAAATACCAGGAAGGTGCCTCGCCCGGCGCTACCGAGAACCCGCGGCTGCCGTGGGTGTCTCGGAGGAGCCGGCCTGCGGGCGGACGTCGCGACCCAGGAAATAGTTCAGCCAGGAGGAGGTGCCATGGAGCGACCGGTCCGGGGGCGGGACGAAGACCCGCAGGCCCTCGAGCCGGCGGGCCCGCCGGGCGTGCTCGTAGACCTCGATCCAGATGCACGGCTTCCGCTCGACCTCGCACCAGCCGTCGGTCGAGCCGCCGCACGCCCCGTTCCGCTGGTCCTTCGGGCAAGTCATGGGGCACACGTACTCCATGTACGAGAGGACGCAGTTGCCGCACTCCTTGCAGCCGAAGGTCGGGATCTTCAGGGCCTGTTCGACCGTGCGCGTCAGGGTGACGAGCCCCGGCCGGCGGTCCACCGCGGCGGCCGCGCGCCTGAGGAGGCCGTGCACCGCGGTGCCGGGGACGGGGGCCAGGTGGCTGGCCGCGCTGAAGAGGCGGTGGCGGAGCGTCGAGAAGTGCCACCAGCGGCGCTCGGCGGTGGCGGGCTCGTAGAGAAGGAAGCCATCCCGCCGGCCGAGGGCGAGCGCGGCGGCGGCGGCTTTCCAGTCGGGGGCGAGCGCGTCGGACCGGGCCAGGAGCTCGGCGATCTCGCGGGGACGGCGGGTCAGCCCGACGAGGTAGACGCCGGCGTAGCCGAGTCCCCGCAGCACGGCGATGACCTGGGCCGTCCGCTCGAGGGCCGCCGCCCGGCCGCCGTCGGGGGCTCCGGACTCGCGGCGGACGGCCGTCAGCAGCGGGGGCGCGATCGTGCACCCCGCGAGCTCCCCCGCCGCGATCTTCTCGGCGACCCGCCGGCTGAGCACCGCGACGCAGCCGATCAGGGGGAGGCCGGGGGCATGCTCGTCCCGATAGCGGACCAGCTCCGCGAACTTGGCGGTGTCGAAGCCGAGCTGCGTGATGGCCACGTCCGCCCCGGCGGCTCGCTTCTTTTCGAGCTTCAGGTACTGCAGCATGGTCTCCGCCTCCGTGTACTTGAAGGGGGAGACCGCCACCGCGACGTGAAAGGGGAAACCGGCCGCCCGCCGCTCGGCGACGAGCGCGGTGAGCTGGACCGAGTCGAGGTCGTAGCGTGGCCGCACGGTCGTGCGCTCGGCCGGCCAGTCTCCGGTCATGGCGAACACGTTTTCGAGGCCCAGCGCCTGGAGGCGGTCGAGATCCCGTCCGAGTCCCCGGCGGTCCATCCAGACGCAGGTGAGGTGGACGTTGGGGGTGAGCCCCACGTCGGCGACGGCCCTCGCAATCGGGATGGGATCCTCCCCGGGATGACCGCCGGCGTTGCTCGTGATGCTGGCCGCGGCGATCCGGGGCACGACGGTCAGGGCGGCGGCCCCCCGGGCGTGCTCGGCCAGGCGGCTGCCGCGGCTGGGGGTGATCTCGACCATGACCACGAACTCGCCCCGGGCCAGGCGCTGGCGGAGCTGGTTGACGACGACCCGGTTCATGCCCCGCCGGCCAGCTCGCGGCGGACGAGGGCCGCGCCCTCGACCATGGCCCTGAGCTTCCGGAAGGCGACATCCTGTGGCACGTGGAGAAGACCGCAGTCCGGATTCACGTAGAGCCGCTCGGCCGGCACCACGGCCAGCGCCGTGCGGATGCGCTGGGCCACGGTCGCCGGCGACTCCACGTCGGGCGACTTCACGTCGATGACGCCGAGCCCGAGCTCGAAGGGGCACTTCCACTCCCGGAAGAGCTCGAGCTCCTCGTACCCGCGCCGCGCGAACTCGAGGGTGAGCTGGTGGACCTGAGCCTCGAGGATGCGCGGGAAAAGGTAGCGGTAGGAGCCTTCCCAGGTCGGCTTTCCGTAGCGGTTGCCGAAGCAGATGTGGAGCCCGATCTTAGCCTCGACGCCCTCCACCATCGCGTTCAGGACGCGCACCCCCCACTCGAGGTCGTCGGGAAATCCCGAATAGTAGGGCTCGTCGATCTGGATGTACGCCGCCCCGGCTCGCGCCAGCTCCCGAAGCTCGAGGTTGAGGATCCGCGCCAGGTCCAGGGCCAGCGCGGCCTCTCCGCCGTAATGCTCGTTGCGGATCCGCTTGGCCAGGCAGTGCGGGCCCGTCACCGTGAATTTGACGGCCCGCCGCGTGTTCCGGCGAAGGACGTCCAGGTCCGGCCCGAGACGCAGCGGCGCCATCGGAATCTTCCCGCGGACGATGGCGTCGTAAAAGTCGTAGTAGAAGCGCTTGGAGGCGTGGTCCACCTGGACGCCCGGGAGCCGCACCAGAAAGTAGTCCACCATGTTGTCGCGCCGCAGCTCGCCGTCGGTGATGATGTCGAGGCCAGCCATCTCCTGGTCCTTGATGGCGGCCTTGGTGACGGCGTCGTGGATCTCGTCCAGCTCGTGGGCGCTGATCCGGCGGAGGAAGAAGTCCGTCTTGAGGCGCTCGAGCCAGCCGGGCATCGAGTAGGACCCCACCACGGCCGTCGGGAGGATCGGGCGGGCGTCGAGCTCCCGCATGGCGTCAGTTGAGCCTGGGGGGGAGCGGCGGCGCTCCACGCCATGGGTGGGCGAGGGTCATGGGCTCACCGCCTGTCAGTCCTTGAGTGACGTCGTCAACACCGTGATCGCCGAGCCGGGCCGGTAGCGGAAGGGAGTCGCGTCCACCCGGTAGCCGAGCCGGTCGGCCGCCGCCCGGATCAGCGCCCCGTTCACCCAGTTTACGATGCTTCCGTCGAGCTTGCCGGGGCCCCGGAAGCCCCGGTTGTAGTCGGCCAGGTCGGTCACGAACAGGTCCTGCACCTGCAGGATCCCCTTGGGATGGAGGAGCGGGAGGGTGCGAACGAACGACTGTACCGCTCCGTTCGACAGGTGGCAGCGGAGGTCGCGCGGGCAGCGGTCGAGACAGTCCGCGAGGACCTCGGGATCCAGGCCAGGGACGGGCGGCGCGTCCCGGACGTCGGGGATGGGGACGTAGCGCTCCTCCAGTCGGACGAGCCGCCACAGCTCCCGCCAGAACCGCACGCCGTCGGTCGGGTCGGGGAACGCATCGGGGCCCGTCCGGAGGAGGAACTCGAGCTGGCGGAGGAGGCGGTCCGGCTCGATCCCGTGGGTGCCCGCGATCTCGGCGGCGGCGTCGCGGGCCACGTAAGCGCGGCCCTCGACGAGGTAGAGGTGACCGTCGCGCCTGGCGACCTCGTCGGTGGGCAGGTTGTCCCACAGATTCGACAGGTGAATGAACAGGATCTTGTAGCGGAGGAAGGACAGGGTCTTGAGCGGGTCCAGGGCATCCAGGGCGATGAACGACACCTTGTCGACGTGGTGCAGGACGTTGCCGTGGGCCCGCTCGAGCATCGGCATCGAGTAGTCGGAGAGCAGGAACCGGACCCGGCCGTAATAGTCCTTGGCGTGCGATTCGGCGAGGTCACGGAAGCGGTCGAGCCAGAGGCCGGCGCGCTCGCCGGTGCCGGCGCCGATCTCGAGGACGAACAGCTCCGGCGGCAAGACTCCGCGCTTGTCGAGGGCCCGGAGGCCGTCGAAGAACTGCTGGACGCCCTCCTCGATCTGGGCCGGGTTGGAGGCGTCCGACTTGCCGCCGGGCAGAGCCGCCTCGAAGCCCCGCTGGAAGGTCCGCTCCCAGTGGTCGATCTCGCGCCAGTAGAGCGCGTTGAACCGCCAGATCAGGCTGCTCCGAAGGGGACCGAATTCCTCGAGGTACAGTCGGTCGCTGCGCGCCGCGGCATCCGCCAGCAGGTGCCGGAGCGCCGCCTCCGCAAGCGGCTCGAGCGTCTCGGGATCGGACTGCCGGAGGTCGACGGCCAGCTCGTGGACGGCCGGCGCGCCGCCAGCGCCGACCGACCGGCGCTCGACGATCGGCTCGCGGAAGGTCTGCCGGTACTGGCACCAGTCGAAGCGGATGTGGAGATCGGCGACGGGGATGCCCCCCGCGCGGCAGCGCTCGACGGCCCGGAGGACCGCGGCCACCATCGCGTCGCCCGGGGTCGCTTTCGGATTGTGGAGGTACGGAAGCTCGATCAGCACGGGGAGGCTCGCTCGATCGTCGGCGCGGGCCTCAAGGGCCCCCGGGCCGAAGTTCCCTCGCGTCCGGAGGCGGCCGTCAGGATCGGGTCGTCGGCGCGCCCCAGACTTGGCGGGCGGTATCCACCACCAGCTCGAGCTTGGCCCACTGCGCCTCCTCGGAGAGCAGGTTGCCCTCCATGGTGGAGGCGAAGCCGCACTGCGGGCTGAGGGCCAGGCGCTCGAGCGGAACGTAGCGGGAGGCCTCGTCGATGCGCCGGCCGAGCTCGGTCGGCGACTCGAGCTCCGGCCGCTTGCTGCTCACCAGTCCCAGTACCACCGCCTTGTCCCGCGGGACGAATCGCAGCGGGGCGAATGTGCCGGAGCGCGCGTCGTCGTACTCCAGGAGAAAGCGGTCCACCTCGAGTGAGCCGAACAGCTTCTCCGCGATGGGGTCGTAGCCGCCCTCGGCGTACCAGTGGCTCCGGTTGTTGCCCCGGCAGAGGTGGATGGCCACGGTCACGCCCGGGCGTCGGGCGCCTTCCAGGCAGGCGTTGTCGGCCCGGACGGCCTCGTCCAGGGCGGCCTCCGGATCCAGCCCCATCTCGGTTCGGATGTAGTCTCGCCATTTGGGATCGACGTAATAACTGTAGCGCGGCGCGTCGATCTGGACGTAGTGTACGCCCTCGTCGACCAGCGCCTGCACCTCGGACCTGATGATCGGCACGATGTCCCACAGGAGGTCCGAGTGGCTCGGGTAGACCTGGTCGGTGACGCCGTGCTTGTACGCGATGGCCGGAAACTGGGTGGCGCTGGGCAGCGTCATCTTGATCGCGCCGGGACTGTGCTGGTTGAGAAAGGGAAGCTCGTGGGCGGTGAGGCGGCGGCGCGGCCGGAGCTTGGCGGTCACGATGCCCGTCACGCTGCTCACCCCGGCGGGCGCGCCGGCCCCGGCGCGCCACGTGCGCGCGACCGTGTCGCCGAGGTCGAAGCCCTCCACCGAATCGACGAGGTCGCTCATGAAGTTCCGTCGCCGCAGCTCGCCGTCGGTGAAGATCTCGAAGCCCAGCTCCCGTTGCTTCGCGAGCACGCGGAGGATCTCCCGGTCCTCGAGCGCCCGCCGGCGCTCGGCGTCCATCCCGGCGTCGGCCTGGGCTTTCACGAGCTCCGGGGGTCGCAGGAAGCTGCCTACCTGATCGGCCCGGTACGGGGTGGTCATCTCAAGTCTCCCGGGGGTGTACACGCTCGGGCGAGCGGACTCCCTTTCCCATCCGATTGACACCGGCTGGCTTTCTTGGATAACGTCAGCCACGTTAGGGGCGCCGGGCGGCCGGTGTCAAGGGCGTTGTGCCCGCCCGGCGATCCGGAATCGCCGAGGGCGCCGCATCGCCGTCCCGAGCGTCCACAACTGCCCGGACGGCCACATCCGCGCAGCAGGGCATCACCCAGGAGGACGTCATGACGCGACGTGCGTGGTTCCGAGGGGGCTTCGCTCTGGTCCTGGCGGTCGGACTCGCCGCGTGGCCGACGATCACGACGGCCCAGGGGATCAAGGTGGGTGCGGCGGTGCCGCTGACCGGGCGATACGCGGCCGGCGGAGCCCAGGTCCGGGCGGGGTACGAGATCGCCGTCGAGGACGTCAACCGGGCGGGAGGCGTCACCGTGGGCGGGGCGAAGCGGCCTCTGGAGCTGGTGCTGCTCGATGACGAATCCGATGCCACCAAGACGGTGAGCCGCCTGGAGACGCTGGCGGCTCAGGGCGTCGTCGCCTATCTGGGCGGGTTCGGCTCCGATCTCCACGCGGCGGCGGCGTCGGTGGCCGAGAAGAACAAGATCCCCTATCTCGGCGTGGCCTTCGCGCTCCACAAGATCCACCAGCAAGGGTTCCGCTATCTCTTCTCGCCCTTCTGGAAGTCGCCCGACATCGGGCGCGAGCTGGTCGGCCTGCTCGGCTCCATTCCGGCGGCGGACCGCCCCAAGCGCGCGGCCATCTTCCAGGAGAAGACCGACTGGGGCCGGGAGATGGCAGCGGCCTGGACGGAGGCCGGCAAGGCGGCGGGGTATCAGGTCGTCGCGCACGTGGAATACGCCCCGGGAGCGAAGGACTTCGCCGACGGGATCCTCAAGGCCAAGTCCGCCCAGGCCGACGTCGCCTTCGCGCTCCCGACGCCGCCCGACGGCATGACCCTCGTCAAGCAGATGAGGGAGCTCGACTTCAACCCCAAGCTCGCGCTCTTTATCCGGGCTCCGGACCCTCCCGTCTGGGCCAAGAACCTGGGCAAGGACGGTGACTACGTGCTCCTCGCCCCCGGCTGGCATCACGCCGTGAAGTATCCGGGGGTGGCCGAGCTGAACGAGGCGCACCAGAAGCGCCTCGGGCGCCCGGCCGATCCGATCACCGGGCCGTCGTACGCGTGCGTGCAGATCCTGGCCGCGGCGCTCGCCAAGGCCGGCAGCCTCGACCGCGAGAAGATCCGCGACGCCGTCGCCGCCACCGACATGACCACGGTCATCGGCCCGGTCAAGTTCCGGCCCGACGGCACCGGGATCGTCCAGTCCGTGTTCATCCAGTGGCTCAACGGCAAGCAGGAGCTGGTCTGGCCCAAGGAGTTCGCCACCGCCCCACTGGGCTATCCGGCGCCGGCCTTCTCCAAGCGCTGAATGGCGCTCCTCACGCTCGAGGGCGTCTCCAAGGCCTTCTCGGGCGTGCAGGCGGTGCGTCAGGTGAGCTTCACCGTGCCCGAGGGCGCAGTCCTGGGCGTCATGGGGCCGAACGGCTCGGGCAAGACGACGCTCTTCAACCTGATCGGTGGGGCCCTCCGGCCCGACCGGGGCCGGATCCGGCTCCGCGAGGCGGACATCACCGGGCTCAGCCCCCACCGGGTCTGTGCCGGGGGCATCGCCCGCACGTTCCAGCACGTCCGTCCGTTCCCGGGCCTCACCGCGCTCGAGAATGTCCTGGTGGGACAGCTCTACGGCCGGCGGGGCACGCGGGGCCGGACGGCGGCCGGGGAGGCCGAGCGCCAGCTCGCGCTGGTCGGGCTCGAGGGCAAGGGGCATCTCAAGGCCAGCCGGCTCACCCTGATGGAGCGCCGGCGCCTCGAGCTGGCGCGCGCCCTGGCCACCGGTCCCGACCTTCTCTTGCTCGACGAGTTCATGGCCGGCCTGAACGAAACCGAGACGGCCGAGGCGATGCGGATGATCCGCCGGGTCCACGGCCAGGGCGTCACGCTCGTCCTCGTCGAGCACATCGTCTGGGCCCTCCTCGACCTCTCCCAGCGTATCGTCGTCCTGAGCGCCGGGGAGAAGATCGCCGACGGGCCCCCCGGCGCCGTCGCCGCCGACCCGGCGGTCGTCGACGCGTACCTCGGCCGCGCGGGGCCCGGCGGGAGCCCGCGTGCTTGAGGTCCGCGACCTGGACGCCTCGTACGGCGAGTTCCGGGCCCTGTCGGGCGTGAGCGTCCGCATCGCGGCCGGGGAAATCGTCGCGCTGGTGGGTTCCAACGGAGCCGGGAAGACGACGCTCCTGCGCTGCATCGCGGGTCTCACGCGGCCCCAGGCCGGCGTCGTCCGGTGGGAGGACGAAGAGCTCAGCCGGCTGGCGCCCCACCGGATCGTCGACCGCGGCATCGCGATGGTCCCCGAGGGGCGGCGCCTGTTCGGCCGGATGACCGTCGAGGAGAACCTGGTGCTGGGCGCCTTCACCGCGCGGGCCCTCCGCGAGAAAGACGCGACCCTGAGCCGCGTCCACGAGATCTTCCCGCGCCTGCGCGAACGACGGCGGCAGCTCGCGGGGGCGCTCTCGGGCGGCGAGCAGCAGATGGTGGCCATCGGACGCGCGCTGATGTCCCGGCCCCGGCTCCTCATGCTCGACGAGCCCTCCCTCGGCCTCGCCCCGCGGGTGGTCGACGCGATCTTCGAGGTCTTTGCCGAGATCAATCGGGCCGGCGTCTCGATCTTCCTGGTGGAGCAGAACGTGCGGGCATCCCTGGCGCTCGCCCACCGGGGCTATCTGCTCGAGCATGGCCGGATCGTCGGGCAGGGGCGGGGGGCCGCGCTCCTCGACGATCCCGAGGTGCGGCGGGCGTATCTGGGGCCGCTGGCCCTGTGAGGATCCTCCTCCAGCAGCTCGTGCTGGGCCTCCTGCTGGGCGGCCTTTATGGCCTGGCGGCGGCCGGGCTGTCGCTGATCTTCGGCGTCCTCAAGGTGCTCAACGTCGCCCACGGGGAGCTGATCATGGTGGGCGGCTACGTGGCCTTCTGGCTCTTCGCCCTGCTCGGGCTCGACCCGTTCGTCTCGCTCCTCCTCGTCATCCCGCTGTCGGCGGCGCTCGGCCTCGGGCTCTACGGGGCCGTCTTCGGCTTCGTCGTCCGGCTGGACGAGGAGACGCGGATCAAGAACTCGCTCCTGGTCGGCTTCGGGCTCGCCCTGACCCTCCACGCTCTGGCCGTCCGGCTCTGGACCGCGGACGAGCGCTCGATCACGACGGCTTACGGCGGCCAGGCGATCGTCGTGGGCGGGCTGGTCCTGCCGCTGGCGCGCCTCCTGAGCCTGGGCGTGGCGCTCGCTCTGATCGCCCTCACCCACCTCTTCCTGAGCCGGGCGCGCTGGGGTCAGGCCATCCGGGCGACGGCGGAGGACTGGGAGGCCGCGTCTCTGCTCGGGATCGACGTGCGGCGGGCCTACTTGCTGGCCTTCGCGATCGGCACCGGTCTGGCCGGCGCCGCCGGGAGCCTCGTGAGCGTCGGGCATTCCATCAGCCCCGCCATCGGGCTCGAGTGGACCTTGAAGGCTCTCATCGTCATCGTCCTGGCCGGGCTCGGCTCCGCCTTCGGGACCTTCGTGGGTGGCCTGGTGCTCGGCCTGGCGGAGGCGGCCAGCGCCACCGCCTTCGGCGGGCCGTATCGCGAGGTCGTGGGACTGCTCCTCTTCTTCTGTGTCCTGATCGCGCGGCCCCAGGGGTTGTTCGGTCGTCCGTGACGCCGCTCTACCGGGTGGACGTCGGCTGGCTGGCCGGCATCGTCCTGGCGCTGGCCGGCCTGGGCCTCCTGCCGCTGGCCGTCCGGCGGGAGGATCTGCTCAACCTCGGCGTCCTCTTTCTCCTGTCGGTGACCCTGGCTCAGAGCTGGAACATCATCGCCGGGTTCGCCGGACAGGTGAATCTCGGCCACGCCGCGTTCTTCGGCCTCGGGTGCCTGGTCACGCGGAGCCTGTGGATCGCGGGGATGCCGATCCCCCTCGCCATGACGGCGGGCGCCGCGGCCGCGACCGCCGCCGGCATCGCCCTGGGCCTGGCCGCCTTTCGGCTGCGGGGAGCCTACTTCGCGATCGGCACCCTGGCCCTGGCGGAGATCCTGCGCATCACGGTCGGCAACGTGCTCCCGGAGATTTCGACGCTGCCGGCCCCGGCCATCGCGGGCTACCGCCTGACGGCGCGCTACTACCTGGCGCTCGCCCTGGCCCTCGGGTCGGTCCTCGTCGTGACGGCGCTCGCGGGCTCCCGTCTCGGCCTCGGCATGCAGGCCGTGCGCGAGGACGAAGCGGCAGCCGAGGCGTCAGGCGTCGGGGCCTTCGGCCTCAAGCTCCGGGCGGTCGCGCTGTCGACGGCCCTGGCCGGTCTCGCCGGCGGGCTCTTCGCCTACTACCACATCAGCTTCTATCCCCAGCATCCCTTCAGCCCGACATGGACCTTCGACGCGGTGCTGATCACCTTCATCGGGGGCGTGGGGACTCTCCAGGGTCCCGTACTGGGCGCCGCCTTCTACGTCGTCTTCAAGGAGTACCTGGCGATCCGCTGGGTCGACGTTCACCTCCTCATCTTCGGGGCCCTCTTCGTCGTCATCGTGGTGCTCCTGCCCGGGGGCCTCACCGAGGCGGCCCATCGACTCGCCGCGCGGCTCTCCACGCGCCCGCGCTCGAGGAGGGGATCTCAGCCGGGCATCGAGAGATAGCGCTCCCGCCCGAAGCGGCCGACCTTCAGCACGACGGCTAACGCCACGGCAATCCCGCCACTCCCGAAACTCAAGAGCGCGCCCATCTTCGTCTCAGACAGTAAGCGTATCTCGCCGGGAAACGCCGCCGTCGCGAAGAACAGGGAGACCGTGAAGCCAATCCCGGCGGCCAGCCCCACGATGCTCATGTCGGCCCACGTCACCCCCGACGGCCGACGGAGCCCTCCCAGCACACCCGCCGCCGTCACCAGGAGAATCCCCACCGGCTTCCCGATGATCAGACCGGCCAACACGACCCAGGTTCCCGCCCCCACGCTGGACACCGGCACTCCGGCGTTCACCAGCGCAAAAAAAAACAGAATCACCTGAACGGGGACGTGCCACCACTGCGCGAATCGGTTGAGCGGATCCGTCGCTCCTCGCTCCTGGGGACACAGGATGCCTCGGTCCCGTTCCTCATGTGGAATGAAGGGGATGACAGGGACGAGGGCCAACGCGGGATGGAGACCGCCCCGGAACAGCGCCGTCCAGGAAACCGTCCCGGCTAACAGGATGTACGCCCAGAAGTTGGCCACGGATCGACGCCGCAAAAGCCAGGAAACCAGGATCGCCCCCGCCAGGATCGCGACGCACTCACCCAGGCGTGTCTCCCCGGCCGGGTAGAAGACCGCCAGAATCACCAGGCCCAGCGCATCGTCCGCAATCGCCAGCAGCAGCAGGAATGGGATGGCCGGATGCTGGGCGCCGAAGATGAGACGGGATACCAGGTAGCTGAAGGCGATATCGGTGGCGCACGGAATGGCCCAGCCATGCGCCAACTCGCGCTGGCTCAGCCAGAGAGACAGCCCGACGTGAATCACCGCCGGCGCGAGCATACCTCCCATTGCTGCCAGCAGCGGCATCGCGGCCCGGCGGGGCGACTCCAGTGGGCCGCCCGGCAGGACGGCCTCGACAACCTCCTTCATCGCGAGCCCGAAGAAGAACACCATGCCGACGTCGTTCACCGGAAAGTGGAGGGCGTGGCTGACAGCCGCGTACGAGGCCGGAGCCGCGTTAGCCCAGACCAACCCGCCCGCCGCGCCGACGACGATCAGGAGCGAAGGATCGAGGACGAACTCGACTGCTGCTCGCAGGATATGCCAACCGGTCATCGTAGAAGCTTGAGACCGAGGATCAGCACCATCGAGACCAGCAACATCAGCAGGGCAACGACGAGCCCCTCGTACCCCTCTTTGATCTTCATCCGTCTTCTCCTCCATGTATCCACCCGTCGAGTTGTGGCGGCCCGGGCGGGCAGCGATCGGATGGCGCCGCGATCGAGTCTCATGCCCACCCGGGTGCTATCTCTCCGGGGGCACGAGCGCTCAGGACGGAGGAGCCGAACTAGCGGCTAGTGGTCGTCGGAGGAGGGGACGGATCCAGCCGGCCGAGGATGAATCCGGCGAGGTGGCCTGAAGGGCGGCTTGAGCGGATACGCCGGCGAAAGACGACGGATCGAGGGCTGATGCCTGTCGTCCGGGATGTCCAGGGGCGCCGGTTGGGCAGAAGGAGCGGTGACGACTTCTTGGTGTCCGCGAAACTCACCGCCCCGCATGGCATCTACCGACTCATTCGCGTTGAAAGAGACTGCACCCGGCATCAACGGATTTCCAAAGTCGAGCGTGAGGTAGACGAGCAAAGCGAGAGTGAGATACGGCATCGGCAGGAATCTTGCCGGAATGGCGTGAAGTCTGTCAAGTGGTCCGAGCTCCTCTGCGCGAGGCGGAGGAGCATGGCCGCGCTCGGTGGTAATGGGCGCGGGTAGTGTCCTAATCTGGAGGGATACTGGACCGCCGACGCCGCGACGCCGATGCCCGCGGACGGCTGGTGGGCGACCGGCGATCGCGGCCACGTCGATGCGCGCGGCCGGCTGTGCGTGGTCGGGCGGCTGACGGAGATCATCCTGGTCGGGGGCTCGAACGTGGCGCCGGCGCAAGTCGAGCGCGGCTTGCTCGAGTCCGGCCTGGTGGTCGAGTGCGCGGTGGTCGGCGTCGCCGACGCGCTCCACGGCGAGGTGCCGGTCGCCTTCGTCGTGCTCGGCGCGGGCCGCACGGCGGCGCCACCCGCGCGGCGTGCCCCGTCAGGCCCCGGTCGCCGGCGCGACGCCACCCCCGATCACGCGGAGCACGGCCGGCTCGCGGACGACGTCGCCCGGGGGCCCGTGATAGATGATCTCGCCCCGCTCCAGCACGTAGAGGCGGCTCGCCTGGGGTGGAACGTGGTGGATGTTCGACTCGGCCAGCAGGATGCCGCAGCCGAGGCGCGCGATGGCCCCGATGCTGTCGGTGATCTGCGGAATGATAGCCGGCGCGAGGCCCTCGAAGGGCTCGTCCAGGAGCAAGAGCTCCGGATCCAGCGCGAGGGCGCGCGCGATCGAGAGCATCTTGCGCTCGCCGCCCGACAGGCGAGTGCCGCCCCGCGCGGCATAGGCCCGGAGCCTCGGGAAGACGGCGTAGGCGCGCTCCACGCGCTCCGGCGCCGGCCGCGCGGTGCCGCGCGTCCACGTCGCGATCTCGATGTTCTCCGCCACCGAGAGGTCGCCGAAGATCCCGCAGTCCTCGGGGGCGAAGGCCACGCCGAGTCGGGCGATCTGGTAGGTCCGGAGCCCCGCCAGCGCCCGGCCGCGGAACGCGATGCGCCCCGAGGCGGGGGAGCGGTACCCCATGATGGTGCGCAGGGTCGTCGTCTTCCCGGCGCCGTTGCGGCCGACCAGGCAGACGAGGGCCCCCGGGTCCACGCGAAGCGAGACGTCGCGCAGGATGTGGCTCGTCTCGATGAAGACGTTGAGCCCGTCGACCTCGAGCATCAGGCGGACGGGGTGGGACGGGCCAGGCCGGGCCCGGGGTGCGCGGCTGGCGGCCGCCCGATGACGGCGGCCACGACCGCCTCGTCGCCGCGGATGGCCCCGGGCGGGCCGTCGGCCAGGATCTTGCCCTGGTGGAGGGCGACGATCCGGTCGGAGTAGCCGAACACGATGTCCATGTCGTGCTCGACGAGGATGATGGCCTGGATCCCGATCCCCTTCGAGGCCGTGACCAGCATCTCCATGATGGTCGTCTTGTCACGAGTGGAGACGCCGCTGGTCGGCTCGTCGAGCAGGATCACCTCCGGTCGCAACGCGAACGCCGACGCCACGTCCAGGAGCTTCTTGTCCCCCTGCGGGAGCTGGCGGGCTTGGCGGTGCCGCTTGTCAGCCAGTCCGAAGAGCCCGGCCACTTCGAGGGCGGCCTGCCGGACCTCACGGTCGCCGGCCAGCGAGGCGAAGACGCGGGTGCCGCGCCCGAGCCGCGACACCACCGCCGCCTCCAGGGTCTCGAGCACGGTGAGCTCGGGGAAGACCTGGACCAGCTGGAAGCTCCGGACCAGGCCCAGCCGGGCTAGCCGGACGGGGCCGATCCCGCTGATGTCCTGCTCCCTGAAGCGGACCCTGCCCGCCGTCGGCCGGAGGGCCCCGGTGAGCACGTTGATCAGGGTCGACTTGCCGGCGCCGTTGGGCCCGATGATGGAGACGAACTCCCCGGCCCGGATGCCGAGGCTCACCCCGTCCAGTGCGCAGAGGTTACCGTAGAACTGCACGATGCCCACGGCTTCCAGGATCATCACGCGCGGGCCGCCCCGGGGGTCGGGTGCCGGCGGCGGGTGAAGAGGCCCATCAGCCCCCCCGGGGCGCAGATCACGAGGAAGGCCAGAATCGCGCCGAAGACGAGCCGCCAGTATGGCACCACCGACATCACCGTGTCCTGCAGGTAGATGAAGACGAAGGCTCCCAGCACGGGGCCGAAGAAGTGCGCGAAGCCCCCGAGCAGCGTCATGAACACGATGTTGCCGGAGTGCGTCCAGTAGGCGAGCGTCGGGTCGACGTTGCCGGTGGGCGGCCCCAGCAGCGCGCCGCCGACCGCGGCGTACACGGCGGAGATCGTGAACGCGTACCAGCGATAGCGGACGACCCCGATGCCCAGGCTCTCGGCCTTGACCGGATTGTCGCGGATGGTGCGGAGGCAGAGCCCGAACGGCGACCGGACGATCCGCCACATGCCGAAGGTGGCGAGCGCCAGGACGGCCGCCGAGTAGTAGTAGTAGGGACCGACCAGGTAGGCGACCTTCGGCATTTCGCCCAGATCCTGCCCGAGGAGCCAGGGGCGGAGCACGCGCATCCCCTCGTCGCCCCCGGTGATCCCGTAGAACTTCAGCAAGAACGTGTAGAAGACCATGCCGAAAGCCAGCGTGAGCATCCCGAAGTAGATCTTGACGTACCGCACGCAGAGAGCGCCCACCGGGGCCGCCACGGCGGCCGCCGCCACCGCGGCGGTGAGCAGGATCACCTCCAGCGAGCGGACCCTGGTGTGCGTGGTGAGGACGGCGCCCGTGTAGGCCCCGATCCCGATGAAGAGCGCGTGGCCGAAGGAGACGAGGCCGGTATAGCCGAACAGGAGGTTGAGGCCCAGCAGGATGACGGCGTAGGCCATGAAGGGCAGCATGAGCGTCAGCTGGTAGGTCGGCGCCACCAGCGGCAGCACGAGCACGCCCGCCGTCACCGCTCCCAGCACCAGGCGACCCGTCATACCGCGACCTCGCCGAAGATCCCGCGCGGCCGGAGGACGAGGACTCCGATCACGATCAGATAGATCAGGAGCATCTCCAGCTCGGGGTACACCGAGATGGCGACGGCCCGCAGGACGCCGACCACCAGGGCCCCCACGAAGGCGCCGCGCATGCTGCCGAGCCCCCCGATCACCACCACCGCGAAAGCCTCGACGATCAGCTCGATGCCCATCTCGCTCATGGCCGCCGTGGCCGGGATGACCAGCGCCCCGCCCAGGGTGCCGAGGGCGGTGCCGAGGGTGAACACCCGGGCGTAGACCGAGGCCATGTTCACCCCCAGCGCCTCGGCCATCTCCCGGTTCTCGGCCGTCGCCCGCACGATGCGGCCGAACGCGGTGCGGGTGAGGAACCAGCCGATGCCGGCCGCGATGGCGAGGCTCGCCCCGATGACGACGAGGTTGTAGGTGGGCACGGTCGCGCCGAGCAGGCGGACCTGGCCGTAGACGAGGTAGAGCCCGGCCGTCGACTGCGGTGCCGTTCCCCAGGTCATCCGGATGGCGTCCTCGAGCATCAACACCAGCGCGAAGGTCAGCAGGAGCTGGAACGTCTCGTCGCGGTCATAGACGAAGCGCAGCAGGCCCCGCTCCACGACCACGCCGACGAGGCCGACCAGCAGGCCCGCCAGGGCCAGGGGAAGCAGGAAGAGCCCGGGCGGTCCTCCGGCCCCGATGAAGGCCTGGACTGCCGAGATGCCCACGTAGGCGCCCAGGGCGTAGAAGGAGCCGCAGGCGAGATTGAAGATCTTCTGGACCCCGAAGATCACCTGGAGGCCCGCCGCGACCAGGAAGAGGATCGCGGCGTGGAAGATGCCGCCCATCAGCACGTTGACGACGTGCGCCGCCACCGATTGGTCCGGTTTGTCCCGGGGGGAGGCAGGCCCGATCCGTTCGCCGGATGGCGAACGGCCCGGCTGTGCCGGGAGGGCATTCTTCGGGGGGCGGAGCCCCCCTCCGAGATCAGGTCTTCCAGGAGCTGATCCAGTCGAAGAGCCTGGTCCCCGATGGCTTCATCGCCTGCTTGGTGGAGACGATCTCCAGCGGGTCGATGGTCACGAAGTCGTAGGCATTCTTGTGGGTCGTGATCCCCTGGTAGAAGTTGCACATCTGGATGTGGTCCTCGCGCCAGCTGCGCTTCCCCGACAGGGACTCGACCTCCAGCCCCTCGAGGGCCTTGACGACCTGGGTCTTGCTCGGCCACTGTCCGGCCGCGGCGTAGGCCTTCTCCAGCCCCGCCTTGTACGACTCGGCGCAGAAGTAGGCGTGGTCGCACTCGTAGGGCGGGTATTCGTTGTACTTGGCCTTGTACTCCCGCACGAACTGCTTGAGGAGCGGGCTGCCCTTGGGATCGTCGAAGTACATGGAGTTGTAGCCGAGCAAGAGGCCTTCGGGAGTGAAGTCCTTCTTGAGCGAATCGTGCACGCCGCCCGCCGTGGTGAAGACGCCCTTCATGGTCTTGAAGAGCCCGACCGCGGCCGCCTGCTTCATGATGATGGTCGCATCGCCGGACCAGAAGGAGCACATCAGGAGGTCGGCCCGCGACTGCTGGATGGAGGCGATGTGCGAGGTGAAGTCGGTCGCCCCGAGCTTGGGGAACAGCCCCAGCACGAACTTGACGTCCGGCATGTGACGCCGGAGCACGGCCTGGTAGGACTCCCAGCAGTCGTGGCCGTAGGAGTAGTCGTTGCCGATGCCCGCTACCGTCTTGATGCCCTTGAAATACTTGGCGGTGAGCATCGCGGCCACGATGGCCTCGACCTCGTTGTCCACGCTCCGGAAGGCCCACTTCGTGCTGGGCATCGTCTCCTCGACACCCTTCTGGGTCGTTCCGTCCCAGGAGAGCCACGGCGTCCCCATGTCCTCCGCGACCGGGCCCAGCGCCAGCGTGACCCCGGTTGAGATGCCGCCGAGGACGACCTCCACCTTGTCCTGGAGGATCAGCTTGCGGTATCGCTCCACCGTGTCCTTCGGGTTGGACTCCTCCTCGACGACGAGCTGGACCGGGCGCCCGAGGATGCCGCCCGCCCTGTTCACGCGCTCGGCCCACCACTCGGTCCCGCGGAGCCCGGCGGTGCCGACCGGGGCGGCGATACCCGCCCGGATCGCGAGCACGCCGATCTTCAGCGGCTCCGCCGGAACCCCGGGACGGCCCTGGGCCCGCCCGAGAGCCGGCACGCCCAGGCCGGTCCCGGCCGCCACAGCTGCCCCCGCGCCCTTGAGGAAGTCACGTCTGCTGGTGCTCATTGGGTCCTCCTGAGTCGTGGACGTTGGCTATTTCGATTCGAGGATGAGTACCCGGAAGCCTTCGCGCTCGGCGGCGATCGCCTGATCGGTATCGAGGGTGACGAACTCGAACGCGGGGACATCGTCCTCGGCCGCCACGATGGCGGCTCCGATCTGCAAGGCATCGGCGGCCCGGAGAGGATGGCTCTCCACGACTCGCTCGGCATGCCGGCGGACAATCTCGACGGCCGTGATTTCCGACCAGCGTTCCCAGGCGTCAAGGAACTCGCGCCGGGCTGCGGTGAGACGCCGGGCGGCGACGGGCTCGGCTCGCCGGCGCCGGGCGAGCGCGGACAGCACCTCGACGCGCGTGAGCGTCCACACCACCACCACCGGGTCCTCGCGGAGCCACGTCTCGGCGTGCCGGGTGCCGCGCTCCGCCACGAACAGGGCGACCAGCGCCGAAGAGTCCCAGAACCTCACCAGCGACTATGGCGCTCGTCGAGGAGGTCGCGGAGGACGCTGCCGCGCAGCTTGGGGGGCTTGCGCTTGCCCAGCCACTCCGGCAATCCCCCGGCGCCACGTCGGATGAGACCGCGGCGCTCGAGACGCCGGAGTCGCTCCTCGTCGTCGCCTCCGTGTCCGGCCGCGGTCCGCTGCACGGGAATGATGCGTGCGACCGGCTGGTCCCTGGCGAGGACGAGGACGGTGCCGCCGCTCTTGACGTGCTCCAGGTACCGGGACAGGTTGTTCTTGAGCTCGGCGATCCTGGCCCTTTTCATGTGGCCATGATAGCCATCAAGGGCAGGCTGGTCAACCGCCCTCACGGGACGCGCACGTAGCCTTCCATGAGGCGCCGGGCGGTTCGATAGACGGTGACGCGCTCGGCCCAGGGCTCCCCGTCGCGGATCGTCACCGCCGCCGCGATCGGCAGGATCCCCGAGGGGTGGCCCAGCCGGACGTCTCCGGCACGCCGGGTCGCGCATTCGTGGACGACGGTGCCGTCGACCCGGGCGGCCACCGCCAGGCACATGGCGGCGGTGAGCGCGAAGGCGCGGTGGCAGTTGCCCATGGAGACGACGCGGGCCACCAGGTCCATCTGCTCGAGCCCGTAGCCGCGCCCGTCGAGCGCCGTGAACGCCGTGGCGGGCGCCACCAGGGCGATCTTCGGCGTCGCCGCGCTGCCCGGGATCCCCATCCGCGCCGCGGCGCCGCGGCGGATCGCTTCGAGCCGAGCCCCCAGGCCCCGGTCGGCGTCGATCGCCTGCGGCGACTCGGTTCCCGTGAGGCCGAGATCCACGGCGCGGACGAACGCCACCGGGTTCGTCGCGTCCACCAGCGAGGCCGGAAGCCCCTCGACGAGGTCACGGGCCCGTCCGGTGGGCAGCAGGCGTCCCGAGCCGGCGCCTCCGGGGTCGAGGAAGTCGAGCGCGATCCGCGCCCCGCGCCCGGGGACGCCCGGGAGCTCGAAGTCGCCGGCCACCGCGGCCTCGCCGCCGGCGACGGGCACGTGGGCCACGATGAGCTTCTTCGTGTTGGTGTTGTGGATACGGACGACCGTGTCGGCGCCCGTCGGCGGGACGAGGCGCTCGTCGATCGCGAAGGGTCCGACGGCGGAGGCGCAGTTCCCGCAGTTCCCGCTGTAGTCGACGACCGGCTGCCCCACGTGGACCTGGGCGAAGGTGTAGTCGACGTCGGCTTCGGCATGGGTCGGCGGCCCGATGATGCACGCCTTCGAGAGAGACGAGATCCCTCCGCCCAGGCCGTCGAGCTGGCGGCCGTACGGGTCCGGGCTCCCGAGAGCGGCCAGCAGCATCCGATCGCGCGCGTCGCCGGCCGGGGGAACATCCTGCTCGTGGAAGAACAGCGCGCGGCTCGTCCCGCCGCGCATGAAGACGGCGCGGATCCTACGCTGGGCCACGCGGTGATCGAGGAGCGTCGGCCCCCGCCTCGGTGGAGGCCCGGGGAAGACGCGGGTGAGCCCCGGCGCCCTGCTGGACGGTATGGCGGAGCCGCCCGCCGGCCAGGAGGATCTCCCGCTCCCGGTCGGTGAGGACGCAGCGCACCGCGACCTGGCGGCCGGTGGTCTCGTCCTCCACCGTGAGCCTCCCCTCGGCGAGCCCGGCCGTGATCCCGCGGATTCGCAGCCGGTGGCCGGGCACGATCGTGTCGTAGTCCGCGGGATCGGCGAACTCCAGCGGCAGGATGCCCCAGTTGATCAGGTTCGCGCGGTGGATCCGGGCAAAGGTCTTGGCCAGGACCCCCCGCACCCCGAGGTACATCGGGGCGATCGCGGCGTGCTCGCGCGACGAGCCCTGGCCGTAGGTCTGCCCGGCCACGATGAAGCCGGTGCCGGCGGCCCGGGCGCGGGCCGGAAACTCGGGATCGACGTGCTTGAACAGGAACTCCGCGATGGCGGGAATATTCGACCGGAAGACCAGGATCTGGGCGCCGGCCGGCAGGATGTCGTCGGTCGAGACCTTGTCGCCGACCCTGATCAGGACGGACCCGGCCACCTCGTCGCCGACCGGCTGGCCGATGGGGACCTCGCGGATGTTCGGGCCCTTGATGACGGCGGCGGCGGCTCCGTCGGTGGCCGGGGGGATGAGCCCCGCCGTCGCCGGCGCGAAGCGTGGCGGGAAGACGACCTCGGGGGCCCGGCCGAGCCGTCGCGGATCCGTGATGACGCCGCGGAGCGCCGAGACGGACGCCGTCTGGGACGAGCAGAGGTAGACCTCATCGTCCTTGACGCCGCTTCGGCCCGGGAAGTTCCGGTTGAAGGCGCGGAGGCTCTTCGAGCCCGAGGCCGGCACGTGCCCGATCCCGGGGCACGCCCCGCAGGTCGACTCGGAGACGACCGCGCCGGCGGCGATGAGGTCGGCCACGAGGCCCTTGCGCGCCATCGTCTCGAGGATCTGCTGGCTCGCCGGGAAGAGGACGAACGAGACGTCGGGGTGGACCCGCCGCCCGCGCAGGATCTCGGCCACCACGTACATGTCTTCCCACGAGCCGTTGGTGCAGGATCCGACCAGCACCTGGTCGATCGTCGTGCCCTCGACGTCACCCACGGGCACCACGTGGTCGGGCGAGCCCGGGAGCGCGACCAGCGGCTCGAGCGCCCCCAGGTCCACCTCGATCGTCTCGTCGTACCGGGCCTCGGGATCCGGCGCGAGGGGCTGCCACTCGGCCTCACGTCCGAGCCGGGCGAGGTAGCTGCGCGTCACGTCGTCGGACGGGAAGACGGACGTCGTGAGCCCGAGCTCGGCGCCCATGTTGGCGATCGTCGCCCGCTGCGGCACCGTGAGCGTGCCGACGCCCGGGCCGGCATACTCGAAGATCTTGCCGAATCCGCCGCGCACCGTGAGCCGTCGCAGCAGCTCGAGGATGACGTCCTTCGCGGTGACCCAGGGCCGGAGGCGACCCTTGAGGACGACCCGCACGACCTGTGGCATCGACAAGAAATAGGGAGCCCCGCCCATGGCGCACGCGACGTCGAGGCCGCCGGCGCCGATCGCGAGCATGCCGAGCGCGCCGCAGAGCGGCGTGTGGCTGTCCGAGCCGAGCAGGGCGAGGCCGGGTGCTCCGAACGTTTCCAGGTGGACCTGGTGACAGATGCCGTTTCCCGGCTTCGAGTAGTGACCGCCGTAGTGGCGTGAGACGGTCGCCAGATAGCGGTGATCGTCGGTGTTGCGGGAGTCGAACTGGTACACGTTGTGATCCGCGTACGTGACGACCGTGGGCGCCTGGACCCGCGAGAAGCCCATGGCTTCGAATTGGAGCCAGGCCATCGTGCCGTTGGTGTCGGTGAGGAGGACCTGATCGATCCGCAGCCCGATCTCGCAGCCGGCAACCGCCTCCCCGGCCGTCAGGTGCCCGGCCACGAGCTTCTGGACGACGCTCTGCGGCATCTGGCGCTCGGCCGCTCAGCTCCGGGCCGCCAGCGGCCGGAACGGGCGCGGCGGCGTCCCCACGTACTCGGCGCGAGGCCGGATGAGGCGGTTGTCGGCGTGCTGCTCCAGGATGTTGGCGGTCCAGCCCGCCACCCGGGAGACGGCGATGACGGGGACGAACAGATCCACCGGGAGTCCGAGCGCCCGGAAGAGCGGAGCCGAATAGAAGTCCACGTTGGGGATGAGTCCCTTCTCCCGGTTGACGGCCTCGTGCAGGCGCCCGGCCGTTTCGAACCAGACGCCCTCGCCCGACTGCCGGCACGCCTTCTCGGCCAACCCGCGGAGGATCGCGGCCCGAGGGTCGCCCGCCTTGTAGACCCGATGGCCGAATCCCATCAGCCGCCGCTTCTCGGCGAGGGCCTGCCGCGTGAAGGTCTCGGCCCGGTCCGGCGTCCCGATCTCCTCGAGGGTGCGCATGACGGCCTCGCCGGCGCCGCCATGGAGCGGGCCCTTGAGGGCGCCGAGCGCGCCGGACACCGCCGAGTGCATGTCCGCCAGCGTCGAGGCGACCACCCGCGCCGTGAAGGTGGACGCGTTGAACTCGTGCTCGGCGTAGAGGACCAGCGCCGCGTCGAAGGCCCGGACATTGACCGCCTTGGGCTTGCGGCCGGCGACCATGTAGAGGAAGTTCGCCGCGTGGGAAAGCTCGGGGCGAAGCGGGACCGGACGCTTGCCCTGGCGCACTCGATGAAAGGCCGCCGTCACCGTCGCCATCTGGGCCACGAGCCGGACGGCTTTCCGCCGGTTGGCCTCGGCCGAATTGTCTTCGCCATCGGGGTCGAGCGCCCCCAGGAGGGCCAGCGCCGCCTGGAGGACCCGCATGGGGTGCATCTCCTTCGGGAGCAGACGGAAGACCCGGAGGAGGAGGGGAGACAGGGGCCGCGCCTCGGTGAGCTCCGTCCGGAGACCGTGCAGCTCGGCGGGGGTCGGAAGCTCCCCGTGCCAGAGCAGCCACACCACTTCCTCGAACTGCGCGTGACGCGCCAGGTCGGCGATGTCGTAGCCGTTGTAGGCGAGGCGCCCCTGGGCGCCGTCGAGATCACAGAGCCGGGTGGCGGCCGCGACGACCCCCTCCAGCCCTCTGATGAGTCCGGCTTCGCTCGGCATCCTGCTCCCTTCGGGTGGGTGACGGGCGCCTTCGATTGTACTCCCGGAGCGGGGCGATCCGAAGGGCAAGGGGCCGCGCTCGAGGACGCGGCGGAGGGAGAGACTCAGCGGGCCTCGTCGACGAGGCTCGGCGTCAGGCTCCCACGATCACGTCGACGACCTTCTGGAGATGGCTGAGGTCGATGGGTTTGTTGATCATCGTGAACGGCCCGATCTCGAGCGCCTTCGACATGAGCTCCGAGTCGGGGTAGCCGGTCACGATGACGACGGGCAACTCGGGGCGAAGGGCGTGGAGCTGCCGGAACGTCTCGACGCCGCTGATCCCCGGCATGATGAGGTCGAGGAGGGCCACGTCGAGGTCGGTCTGCTTGGCGATCTCGAGCGCCTCCTCGCCGCTGGCCGCCGTGAGCACGTGGCGCTGGGCGGTCTGGAGGGCCGAAGCGATGAACTGCCGGGTCACGTCCTCGTCGTCCACGACCAGGATGGTCACCCGAAGGTTCGCCGCATGCTGGCGGAACCAGTCATCCAGGATGGACTTGTGGAATCGCCACTGCCGTCCCACCTTGTGGCCCGGGAGCTCGCGGCGCTCCGCCAACCGGTACACGGTGGAGACGGGTAGCTTCAAATAGGCGGCAACGTCGCGGATCGTCAGGATCTCGGCCGTCGCTTGGCCCCGGCGCTCAGCCATCGCTTGTCCTTCCGCTTGATTGACGACGCTGGGCCGGCGATGCGCCTTGGCGTCCCTCAACGTTGTTGGCGTTAATTCGGCGTAGGGCGACATAGTTTCATCCGCCCGCGAGGCTGTCAAGGGAAAAGCAACGCGTTCACTGATCGATCCTCGGGTGTCGCTCGTGCTCGGTTGCGGCTTCTGAAATCTGGGCGCCATGCCGTGTCTCCCCCACCGTGAGGCCTGCGTTGGTTCCTCGGTGACCACCCTTCCGGGTGTCCAGGTGGGCAGTGCAACGAGAGTACCAATCAGGGGCCCATGCTGAACCTCCTGTCACATAAGCGATTCCCGGCTTCCCTCGACGCTCGGGCGGGTCCCGATGGTCGATTCTTAGTCATTTCTGCCTCCGACTTGAATCTGTTTTAACCAGTTAGGCGATGGCCCGAAGCGATTCCCGCGAAGTGCAAGACGTTTCTCTTGCCCGAGGCTGGCTTGACACGCAATCCATCGGTGCGGTACGGTGAGGGGTGCCCGCGATGCAGACCGAGATCCAGGCCGACCGCGTGCTCGACTGTCTCGGCCTGTTCTGCCCCATGCCGATCGTCAAGACGCGTGAGGCGATCAAGACGATGACGGCCGGCCAGGTTCTGGAGATGCTCTCCGACGACCCCGCCAGCGACGCCGACATGAAGAGTTGGGCCAGGCGGACCGGGAACGAGCTCGTTGCGGTCACGAAGGACGGCCCGATCTACCGCTTCTTGGTCCGAAAGACCGGATAGGCTCGGCCCCCCGGGATCCGGGCGCCGGATCTACCTGGATTACGGGGGCTTTGCCCCCGTCGACCCGCGCGTGCTGGCCGTCATGACGCCCTTTCTCGAAGGGTGGGTGGGCAATCCCTCGGCTATTCACACGCTGGGCCAGGAAGCTCGTGACTCGCTCGCCGCCGCCCGGGCCAAGGTCGGTCGGCTCGTGGGCGGCCGCGCGGAGGGCGTCGTCTTCACCAGCGGCGCCACCGAGGCCAACAACGTCGCGATCAAGGGAGTGGCCCTTCGGCGGGCGGGCCGCCACGTCGTCACCACGGCCATCGAGCACCCGTCGGTCCTGACGCCGTGCCGCGACCTCATGAAGCATGGCTTCGAGGTGACCTTCCTGCCCGTCGATCCGGCAGGCCGGGTGGCTCCGGACCAGGTTCGAGCGGCGCTGCGCGCCGATACCTGTCTGGTCTCCATCGGAGCCGCCAACGCCGAGATCGGCGTGATCCAGCCCTGGGCAGCGATCGCCGCCATCGCGCAGGCGGCCGGCGTCCCCTTCCATGTGGACGGGGTGGGAGCGGTGGGCCGCGTGCCGCTGGCCGTCGAAGCCGATGGCATCGATCTGTTGACGCTGGCCGCCAACGATCTCTACGGCCCCCCCGGCGTCGGCGCGCTCTGGGTCCGTCCCGGCCTCCGCCTCATCCCGCAGATCCTGGGCGGGGGGCAGGAAGGCGGCCTGCGATCGGGCACGGAGAATCTCGCGGGTGTGGTCGGACTGGGCGTGGCGGCGGAGGTGGCCCTTCGCGATGGACCGGCCGAGACGGCCCGGCTGGTGGAGCTGCGAGACCGGCTGACCGAGGGGCTCCTGGCCTCGTGCGGAACGGTGCGGCTGACCGGGCCGCGCGTGGGCCGCTTACCGCACCATGCGAGCGTCGTCGTCCCCGGGGTGAAGGGCGAGAGCCTCCTCCTGGCGCTCGATCTCGTCGGCATCTCGGCGGCCACGGGCTCGGCCTGTGTCGCCCTCACGGGGGAACCCTCGCACGTCTTGCGGGCGCTCGGCCTCGATTCGCCCGTGGCCGAAGGGTCGCTCTGCGTCACGTTGGGGCGCTGGACGCGAGCGGAGGACATCCACGTCTTCCTGGCGGAGCTTCCCCCGATCGTCGACCGCCTGCGCGCGATCTCTCCACTCGGCTGAGTGTCCCGGTGAAGCTCGTCTGCTTCGACATCGACGGGACGCTCTTGTCGGCCAGCGGCGCCGGCCGCCGGGCCCTCGGCCAGGCGCTCCTGGACGTATATGGCACGGCCGGTCCGATCGATACCTACGATTTCCATGGCGGGACCGATCCGCAGATCATCCGGGACCTTCTCGGCGCGGCCGGGCTCTCGCCGGCGGAGATCGCCGCCCGCGAGGCCGACCTCTTCGCCCACTACCTCGGACACCTCGCGGGGGAAATCGGGGATGGCCGGCAGGTCACCCTCTACCCCGGGGTGGCGGCGCTCGTCGAGGCGCTGGCCGGGCGCGGGGACTGCCTGGTGGGGCTGCTCACGGGCAACATTGAGGCGGGCGCCCGAATCAAGCTCGAGCCGACCGGACTCCTCCCGCGGTTCCGGGTCGGCGCCTATGGCTCGGACCACGCCGACCGCACGTGCCTCCCGGCTGTGGCGGCGGGACGGGCCGCCGCGCTGGTGGGCCGGGCATTCCTGGGCCCGGACCTGGTGATCATCGGCGACACGCCGCGAGACGTCGGATGTGGCCGCGCCTTCGGAGCCCGGTGTATCGCGGTCGCCACCGGCCGTCACGCCGTAGCGGAGCTGACCGCCTGCGCGCCCGATCACGTCTTCGCGAACCTGGCCGAGACGGATCGGGTGATGGGCGCGATCCTGGACAGCCGCCCATGAGAGGCCGGCGCCGCCGGACGGGCGACGCCGATCCGCGCGCATGACGCGCCTCCTGGTCGTCTGGCTCCACCTGCTGGCGGCGGCGGTCTGGGTCGGCGGGCTCCTCTACGCGAGCCACCTCGTCGTCCCCGCCCTCGCCCGGGGCGAACGGTTGCCCGTGATCCTCCTGACCCGGGCCCGGGTCAGCGCCTGGGTGGCGGTCGGACTCCTCGTCCTGACCGGCCTCGAGAATCTTCGCCACACCCGGCTCGACAGCGCCTGGCTGATGAGCAAGGTGCTGCTCGTCCTCGTCCTCGTCCCGCTGGCCGCGCACCGTGACTTTGCCCTGATTCCGCGCGTGGTCCGGGAGATCGAGCGGGGGATCCCCGCCGCCGTCGTCCTGGGCGGCCTTCGCTGGCTCGACCGCGCCCTCATCCTCCTGGCCGCCGTCGTCCTCTTCCTGGGTGTGGGCCTTTCCCGGGGCCGTTGAGTCGAGCGGAGCGCGAGTGGCGGGGTTCGGCGCCGCGTTGGGGTACTGATGGCCGCCGCCCTGCCGCCTCGGACGCTCGTCATCGGCGGGGGCATCGGGGGGCTCTCGCTCGCGCGCGAGCTTGCCATCCGGGGGCTCCCGGTGACCGTGCTCGAGCGGACGCCGACCCCGGCGCCGGTCGGGGCCGGGATCATCATGAACCCCAACGCCATGCGGGTGCTCGAGCGGAACGGGCTCGCCGAGCCTCTCCGCGAGCGCGGGTGGCCGTACCTGGCTCGCGAGACCTGCGATCACCGGGGGCGCCTCCTGGCGACCCGCGATCACCGGCCACTCCACGAGGCGGGGAAGATCGCGCTCGGCCTGCTGGTCCACCGGGCCCATCTCCACCAGGTCCTCCTCGATGGCCTCCCGCCGGGCACGGTGCGGTTCGGAGTCAGGCTCCGCGGCCTCGAGGTCGCCGCCGACGGGGTGAGCATCGGGGTGGGGGGCGGCCATCGCCTGGAGGCCGAGCTCCTGGTGGGGGCCGACGGGATCCACTCCGAAGTGCGCGGACGCGTGTTCGGGCCGAAGGAGCCGGTCTATCTCGGCTACCGGTCGCATCGCCTCGTCGTGGAGAACGAGGACCGCGTCGAGCACTTCACCGAGTTCCTCGGGCGTGGCCAGCGGATCGGCCTCGTCCCCATCTCGAAGGACCAGCTCTATGTGTGGACGACCTTCAACGCGCCCCGGACGAGTCCCGCCCAGGCGCTGGGGAGCCCCGCCGAGCTCCGGGCGCTCTTCGGCGGGTTCACCGATCCACGGGTCGCCCGCGCGCTCGGCCGCATCGAGACGACCGAGGCGGTCCTGTGCACCGACATCGAGGAGATCCACCAGCTCGAGTGGGTACGCGGGCGCGCGGTGCTCCTGGGAGATGCCGCCCACGCCCTCAGCCCCAACCTGGGCCAGGGCGCGGGCATGGCCATGGAGGACGCAGCCGTCCTGGCCGAGGAGCTGGCCGCGGCTCATCGGGGGGCCCGGTCTCCGGAGGCGGCGCTCCACAGCTACCAGGCCCGGCGACGGCCGCGGGTCGCCACGGTGATGCGGCTTTCCCGGGAAGTCGGAGAGGATGGCCAGCGGACCGGGGCCCTCGAGTGCTGGCGCCGGAATCGGCGCCTTCGGCGCGAGGGGCGAGACGTCAGCCGGGTCGAGGCGGCCCTCGAGCGACTGCTGGCCTATCATATCTGAGGCCACGGCCGGAACGAGCGCACAGGAGGAGAGACCATGCCGAACATCACGATTCAGTGGTTCGCCGGGCGGACCGAGCAGCAGCGGCGCGAGATCGTCGCCGCCATCACCGAGGCCATGGTGAAGATCGGCAAGACCACGCCCGACCAGGTGCACATCGTCTTCCAGGACGTCGAGAAGTCCCACTGGGGGGTCAACGGGAGGCTGGCCAGCGATCCCGCGTGACCACTCCGGCGGGGGCTCCGCCCCCTCTGGGGGGCTCCGGCAGGATCTCAGGGCCGGGAGCTGTCAGGCCGGCGAGGCGAGCGAGAACGGAACGCCGAGCTCGGCGGCCAGCGAGCGGAGCTGCCTGACCAGCCCCGGGGCCAGCGGGATCCCCTCGCGCCGGCGCCTCTGCTCGCACTCCCACTCCGGCTCGCCGGCCACCCAGATCCGCTCGGCGCCCTCCGCCTTGGGCGAGTCCTTGAGGGAGCGGAGGAGATCGTCGATGTCGGCTTTGAATGCGTCGATCGGACGGAATCGCCCGACGTCGATCGCTCCGAAGAAATGGCCGACGTTGGCGCGCGTGGTCGCGCCCGGGCTCCGGCGGTGGACGTCGGAATGGGCGGCCCCGCTCAGCACGCCGGCCAGGATGTCCACCATCACCGAGAGCCCGTAGCCCTTGTGGCTGCCCTGCTCGGGGGTCCCGCCGAGCGGCGTGAGGAAGCGGGTGGCCAGGGCCAGGTCGGGGTCGGTCGTCGGCCGGCCCGTCGAATCCAGGGCCCAGCCCGCCGGGATGGGCTTGGCCCAGCGCGAGGCGACCGCCAGCTTCCCGATCGCCACCGTGCTGGTGGCCATGTCGAGGACGAACGGATACTCGCGTCCGGCCGGGGCCGCCACCGAGAGCGGGTTCGTGCCGAGGAGGGGCTTCTTGCCGAAGGTGGGCACGGTGGCGGGCCAGGGCGCGTTCGTCATGCTGAGGCCGATCATGTCGTGGGCGAGGGCCATCATCGAGTAGTTGGCGGCGGCGCCGTAATGGTTCGAGTTGTAGACGGCGACGAAGCCGACCCCGGAGGTGCGAGCCTTGGCGATGGCGAGCTCCATCGCGCGTGTCCCGACGTAATGGCCCCAGGCCTGGTTGCCGTCGATGGTGGCCGTCGACTCCTCATCGCGCATGATCTTGGGCTCGGCGGCCGGCAGGATGTAGCCGGCCCGGAACCACTCGTGATACTTGGGCAGCATCCCGACTCCGTGGGAGTCCACTCCTCGCAGGTCGGTGCCGACCATGAGGTCCACGGTCAGCCGGGCGATCCGAGGCGGCGTACCCCAGCGCTCGAGAATCGTCAGGGCGAAGGCCTCGAGCCGGTCGTGGCGCACGACGAGTGGCGCGTCGGTCATCGGAGGACCTTCGGTCCAGCCACGCGACCGGGTCCGACGATGGGACCGGGCCGGCTCATCGGGGTACCTTCGGACCAGCAGCGTGATGGGGTCTGGGCGATGGGACCGGGCCGAGCCCCGAGCAGCCCTAGGACGCAGGGAGGAGGCGGGCCGAGACAATATGGAAGGACCGGCCTCACTTGTTGCACTCTTTCGTGGGTTGCTCCCACGGAGGAACAGAGCCACATGCAAAAGGAGGCCGGTCATGGAGCAGGATACCATCTACGTGGGACTCGATGACAGCAAGCGCGTGATCGTCGCCGGCATTCTGCGGCCCGGGCAGCACGAGCCGGAGGGGCGGCGCATCCCCAACGAGCCGCACGCCATCGGGCAGCTCGTCAAGCGCCTGCAGCGCGAGGGCACCGTGCACGCCGCTTACGAGGCGGGCCCGGCCGGCTACGCCTTGTACCGGCGGCTCACCGCCCTCGGGGTCACCTGTACCGTCGCTGCGCCCGCCCTCACCCCGCGCAAACCGGGCGACCGCATCAAGACCGACAAGCGCGATGCCCTCAAGCTGGCCCGCCTCCTCCGCGCCGGCGAGCTGACGGCCATCCATGTCCCCGACGAAGCCCAGGAAGCCGTCCGCGATCTCGTCCGCTGCCGCGAAGACATCCACGAGGACGTCCGCCGCTGGCAACACCGCCTCGTCCGCTTCCTCGACCGCCACGACCGCGTCTATTGTCCCGGCCGCCACTGGACCGCTCGCCACTGGGCCTGGCTCCGCGCTCAGCAGTTTGACGACCCGGCGCTGCAGCACACCCTCGCCGCTCACCTGCACGCGGTGGAGCACGCCCTCGCCCGCCGCGCCGACCTCGAGCGTGAGCTGCAGGCCCTCGCCCAGCGCGCGCCCTACGCCGAGCCGGTCGGCTGGCTCCGGTGCTTCCGCGGCATCGACACCCTCTCGGCCATGGTCCTGCTCACCGAACTGCACGACTTCCAGCGCTTTCACACCCCGCGTGAGCTCATGGCCTTCCTCGGCCTGGTGCCCAGTGAGCTCACCACCGCCGACCGGCACCGCCGCTTCGGGATCACCAAGGCCGGAAACACGCATGCCCGCCGCATCCTCGTCGAAGCCGCCTGGCATTACCGCCACCGGCCCCGCTGCAGTGCCCGCTTGGCCGCCCGCAGTGCAGGCCAACCCAGCGCCCTCCAGGCCCTGGCCTGGAAAGCCCAGACGCGCCTGCACCGGCGCTACTGCCACCTCGTCGGCCGCGGCAAGCGCAGCCCCGTCGCGATCGTCGCCGTGGCCCGCGAACTCGTCGGCTTCCTCTGGGCCGCGATGCGGCAGGTCCAGCCAGCGAGCTAGGTCCACCGTCCCATATGCCCAGTCCTGAGGCCGGCCGGCGCTGTGGCGCGACGCAGGCACGATTGGAGAGCCCGCGTTACGCCTCTGCGATGCCGGCGCCCCGGTGCCCGGTGACTCGCGCCCCGAGACGGCGGCAGCTCCCGACGATCCACCGCCTTGCGGCTCTGCCCCCTGAGGTAACCCGCGCATATCAGGGTGAGTCGTCGTCGAAGCCGCCTCGTCCGCTCGCGGCGCCGGTCCCCTCGGGATATCGCCTGAAAAAACCGCGAGAACCGGATGCGTGGAACAAACCCCTTGACACCGGTCCTTCCATATCAGGCGTATGCCGCATACGTTGAGGCGGGCCGACGACCGAGGACGACGCCAGGCGAAGTCAATTGGCCCTGCATCAGGAGCCGGCGAGCGGAACCGACACATGCTCGTGCACCACCACCCAGCTGTTCTTGCGCTGCTCGAGAATCATCGTCCAGCGTCCGTCCAGGTGTGAGCTCGCGCCCTGCTTGTTGACGACGTCCGCGCCAAAGGTGAAGGTCGCCCAGGCCAGCCGGCGGTGGCGGTGGACACGCACATCATCCTTCACCGTAAACTTCAGGCTGCGGTTGGGCTCGAAGAACACCTTCTGCACGCCGGTTCGGTACTCGGCCCAGTTGGCGTACTTCAGGGGCGCGACGTCGAAGAAGGTCAGATCCGGATCGGCGGCGTAATACGGGTCGACCTTGCCGATGTCCATGCTCTCCCAGGCCTGGACGATCTTCGGGATGAGGGCGCGCACCTCTTGCTCGCCCTTGTCGGCAGCCATCGCCGACAGGACGGCCAGCGCGATCGCCACCCCGATCGACAGACACACCCACCGTCGCGTACGCATGGTCATGCCTCCTCTGTGAGAGGTTTCGACTCCGTAAGGTCCCACATTCGCCCGGCGCCGGCAACCGGCATTCGCGAATGGACGTGGGGAGCGGCGAGCCGACGGCCGACAGCGGGAAGGGGGCGCCGCCGATGAGCGTGATTCTGTTCCGCAACGCGAAGCTGCTCGACCCGACCAGATCGGAGCTCACCGACGAGGCGTCCGTCCTGGTCGAGGGCGATCGGATCCGCGAGGTCTCGTCGCGACCCCTGGCGGCGTCGAGCGCCACCGTGATCGACTGCGGGGGCCGGACACTCATGCCCGGGCTCATCGACTGCCACGTGCACGTCTTCCTGTCGGAGGTGAACATCCGGTACCTGGAGGCGGTCCCGCTCACCCTGATGACGGCGCGGGCGGCCCCCCTGATGCGGGCCATGCTCGACCGCGGGTTCACCACGGTGCGCGACACCGGCGGCGCCGACTGGGGCATCCGCGAGGCCGTGGCGCTGGGGCACCTGGCCGGGCCCCGTCTCTTCGTGGGCGGGCGAGCGATCGGGCAGACCAGCGGCCACAGCGACGCTCGCCGCCGGACCGATGTCGGGGCGAGCTGTCACACCTGCAACGCCATGGCCTTCACGCTCGCCATCGCGGACGGCGTGACCGAGGTGCGCCGGACCGTCCGGGAACAGCTCCGCCAGGGCGCCGACCACATCAAGATCATGGTCTCGGGCGGGGTGGCTTCGCCCTACGACCCGCTCGACAGCCTCCAGTACACGGTCGACGAGATCCGCGCCGCCGTCGAGGAGGCGGCCACCTTCAAGAAATACGTCTGCGCCCACGCCTACCCGGCCGAGGCCGTGGCCCGCGCCGTCGAGTGCGGCGTGCGCGTGATCGAGCACGGGAACCTCATCGACGCCCCGACGGCGACGCTGATGGCCGCGCGGGGGGCGTTCCTGGTGCCGACCCTGGTCGCCTACGACGCGATCAACCGTCACGGGCGCCAGTTCGGGATGGGGGCGGAGAGCCTGGAGAAGAACAAGGTGGTGCTGGAAGCCGGGCTCCGCTCCCTCGAGCTGGCGCGAGCGGCGGGGGTCCGGATGGCCTACGGCAGCGATCTCCTGGGACAGCTTCAGCCCGATCAGTCGCGCGAGCTCCTCCTGCGGGCGGAGGTGCTCTCGCCGCGCGAGATCCTCCACTCGGCGACGGTGATCGGCGCCGAGCTGCTGGGGCGCGCGGGTGAGCTCGGCGTGGTGGCCGCGGGCGCGCTGGCCGACCTCCTGGTCGTCGAGGGCGACCCGCTGCAGGACCTCAAGCTGTTTCAGGATCAGGGGGCACACCTGTCGCTCATCATGCAGGGCGGGAGGCTCCACAAGAACACGCTGACCGCGGCGTGAGCCGAGTATTCGAATCGGTGTCTGATCTCCCGCGCGGAGTCGGCAACCCGCCGGCAGATTCGCCCGGAAGCGGGTCCTGGCTGGCCGGGGTCTTCTCCGCGCTGCCCGATTTCGGTCTCGCCTTTGCCTTCCTGACGACCTGGATCTCCCCGGGCCGGCTGGGCGACCACATGATCTCCTACCTGATGCTCCTGATGTTGCTCGAGTTCATCATTGTCCACTCCTCGGGCTTCATGGCGGGCCTCATGGTGAGCGACGTCCCCCGGGGGAAGAAGACGCTCTGGCTTTTCGGGCTGAGCTGTTTTTACATGCTCTTCGTGGGCGCGTTTGCCCTGGCATTCGGGACCTGGTGGCCCCTCAGCGCCTTCTGGCTCCTCACGCTGAACCGGTTATCGGGCGTGCTGCTGGGCCAGGCCCCCGTCGGCCGGGAGAGCCAGATGGTGATGGCCTCCTGGGCGGTGGGAGCGCTGGCCTATCTCCTGCTCGCGTTCGCCACCACCCTCCTCCCGGTGCCCCGACTGGGGATCACGAAGGCCGTGGTGGCGGCGGAGCACTTGCCGGGGACCGGTCTCTGGGTCGACGAGCCTCAACGGGTCATCGCGTTCGGATTCCTGTACTTCACCGTTGTGGCACTTTGGGAGCTGGGTGCCCACGCGTGGGTATCGAGAGGGAGAGCCGGAAGCGGAGCATCGATGGCGGCGTAAAGTCCATGTCTGCTTCCCTGAATTGCCCCGAGCCGCCCTCCGGGGCCCATAGGATACCTGGCGCGACCGCCGGCAGTCGAGTAACATCATCGAGCGGCGATGGACGAGCATCGGATCCGGTACTTGAGCCGGCGGGACGTCGAGGAGCTCGACCTCGGCATGCCGGCCGTGGTGGACGCGGTCGAGCAGGCGTTCCGGGAGAAGGGCCGGGGGCGCGCCGTCATGCCAGCCAAGCACTGGCTGGCGCCGAGCGAGCGGCGGTTCTACAGCGCGATGACGAGCGTGGTGCCCGAAGCCCGGGCCGCCGGCTGCAAGTGGCAGAGCGGCTCGTCGGACAACGCGGCCCGCGGCCTGCCGTACATCACCGGCCTCCTGATCCTGAACGACAGCGAGACCGGCTTGCCGCTCGCCGTCATGGACTCGACCTGGATCACCGCCATGCGGACAGGGGCGGCGACGGCCGTGACCGCGCGCTACCTGGCCCGGCCCGGGATCGAGAGCTTCGCCATGCTGGGCTGCGGGGTCCAGGGGCGGCGGCACGTGGAGGCGCTCCGCGTGGTCTTTCCCGGGCTCCGGCGGGTCCACGCGTATGACATCGACCCCGACGCGCTCCACCGCTACGCGCGCGAGGTGGGCGAGCGCCACGGCCTCGAGGTCATCGCCTGTCCGAGCGCCCGGGAGGCGGTGCGCGGGGCCCCCCTGGTGGTGACCGCCGGGCCGATCGAGCCGAATCGGCCCCGCACGATCGACGCCGACTGGCTCGAGCCGGGGATGCTCGGCGTGGGCATCGACTACGACTGTTACTGGCGGCCGGCGGCCCTCCGGGCGGCCGACAAGCTCTACGCCGACGACCGGACCCAGCTGGAGCACCTGCGCGAGTCGGGCTACTTCCGCGACAGTCCGCCGCTCACCGCCGAGATCGGCGACGTCGTGGCCGGGAAGGCCCCGGGGCGCGAGCGCGCCGACGAGGTCATCATCGCCATGACCATGGGCATCTCGGTGGAGGATGTCACCACCGCCCGCCGGGTCTACGACCTGGCCGTCACCCGCGGCCGCGGCACCCTGCTCCCGCTCTAGCTGTGTCTTCCCCGCCGACCGCGCCGCCGTTCGGGCCGATCGCCGGCCTTCGCGTCCTCGACCTCGGCAACATGATCGCCGGGCCCATCGCGGCGTCCCTCCTGGCCGACTTCGGGGCCGACGTGCTCAAGGTCGAGCACCCCGAGCTCGGCGACGATATCCGGAACTGGCCGCCGATCAAGGAGGGGCGCCCCCTCTGGTGGAAGGTCATCGCGCGCAACAAGAGACTCGTCACGCTGAACATCGGGAGGCCCGAGGGCCGCGACCTCCTCCGGCGCCTGCTGCCCGACTTCGACGTGCTGATCGAGAACTTCCGCCCGGGGACCATGGAGCGCTGGGAGCTCGGATATGAAGAGCTGGTCCGGGTGAATCGGCGCCTGATCATGGTGCGGGTCAGCGGGTACGGCCAGACCGGTCCCTACGCCGGCCGTCCCGGCTACGGCACCGTCGCCGAGGCCATGAGCGGCGTGCCCTCGTTCACCGGGTTCCCCGACAAGCCACCGACCTTCTCCGCCTTCCCGCTGGTCGATTACCTGACGGGTCTCTTCGCGGCCTACGCGACCATGCTGGCGGTCTACGAGCGCGATGTCCGGGGCTCGGGCGTGGGGCAGGTGATCGACGCCAGCCTCTACGAGTCCATGTTCCGGATCGTGGAGGCCCAGGTCATCGGGTTCGACCAGCTCGGCGTGGTGAAGAAGCGGCGAGGCAACCGGATGGACGAGGACTCCCCGCGGAACGCCTACCGGACGGCCGACGGCGAGCACGTCGCCATCTCGATCGGCTCCCAGCGGATCTTTGCCCGCCTGGCCCAGGCCCTGGACCGACCCGAGCTGGCCGACGACCCGCGCTTCGGCTCGCTCTCGCGACGCGTGGAGAACGGCGACGTGCTCGACGCCATGCTGGCCGAGTGGTTCGCCGGCCTGCCGCTGGCCGAGGCGATGCGGCGGCTCGAGGCGGCCGACGTCGTCGCCGGTCCGGTCTACGACATCCGCCGGATCGTCGCCGACCCGCACTACGCGGCGCGGGAGGACATCGTGGCGGTGGCCGACCCGGACTTCGGCACCGTCCGCATGCCGGCAGTGGTGCCGAAGCTGTCCCGCACCCCGGGCCGGGTCGCCCACCCGGGGCTCGAGCGCGGGGCGCACAACGACGAGGTCTATCGCGGTCGGCTCGGGCTCAGTGCCGAGGAGTGCGAGCGGCTCCGCCGGGCGGGTGTGATCTGACGTGAGCTACGACGGCGCCGTGATCGTCGGCTGCGGCCAGACCGAATACCACAAGCAGGCCCGCCACGAGGTGCCCTGGTACATCGCCGACGCGATCCGCCGGGCGCTCGCTCACGCCGGGATCGACAAGCGTGAGGTGGACGGCCTGGCAGTCAGCTCGTTCATGCTGCCGCCCGACAACACGGCGACCGTCGCCGAGCAGCTCGGGATGACGCTCTCCTGGGGTTACCTCGGCGCCTTCGGCGGCGCCGAGCACGTGATCGGGCTCCTGCGGGCGGCCCGGGCGATCCAGCACGAGGAGGCCGAGGTGGTGGTGGTCGTCGCCGCCGACGCCTTCACCGTCGCGCGCCACATGGCGATGATGAACGTCTTCAACACCGGCTTCGAGTACCTGGCGCCCTACGGGATGGGCGGCACCAACGGCCTCTTCGCCATGGTCGAGCGCCGCCACCGCTACGAGTTCGGGACGACCCGGGAGCAGCTCGGCAAGCTGGCCGTCACCCAGCGGCGGAATGCCGCCCTCAATCCGAACGCGCTCCTGCGGACGCCGCTCACCCTCGAGGAGTACCTCACGGCCCGGCTCATCGCCGACCCGCTCCGGCTCTACGACTGCGTGCTGCCGTGCAGTGGCGGCGACGCGGTGGTGGTGACGTCGGCCCGCCGGGCGCGCCGGCTCGGGCGCCGGCCGATCCGGATCCTGGCCGGCGACGAGCGGACCAACTACCGGGCCAAGGACCTGGTGATGCTCGAAGGCGGCTGGGCCGAGTTCAGCGCCGAGCTCTTCGGGGACGCCGGGCTCGGCCACGCCGACATCGACATGCTGCAGCTCTACGACGACTACCCGATCATGGAGGTGATCCAGATCGAAGGCCTCGGGTTCTGCCGAAAAGGGCAGGGCGGGCCCTTCCTCGAGGCGACCGACATCTCGCTCACCGGCACGCTCCCCATCAACACCGGTGGCGGCCAGCTCTCCTGCGGTCAGTGCGGCGCCGGCGGCGGCGCGATCGGGCTCACCGAGGCGGTGCTGCAGCTCCAGGGCGAGGCCGGGGACCGGCAGGTCGGCGGCGCGCGGACGGCGCTGGTGACCGGGTTCGGCATGGTCGGCTTCGTCAAGGGCCTGTGCCAGAGCGCGGTGATCCTGACCAACGACTGAGGAGGCCCGTCGCGACGATGGCCGAGACCCCCGGCATCCCGCTGCCCCGGCTCACCGAGTGGAACCGCCCCTTTTTCCAGGCGGCCGTGGCCGGGCGGCTCGCGCTCCAGCAGTGTCGCGCCTGTGGCGCCCTGATCTACTACCCCCGGCCGGCCTGCCCCGAATGCCTGGCCATGGAGTACGACTGGGTCCAGGTCTCCGGCCGCGGCCGCATCTACTCGTTCGCCGTCGTCTGGCGTCCCCAGCACCCCGCCTTCAACGACCGGGTCCCGATCACGCTGGCCACGATCACGCTCGACGAGGGGCCCCAGATGGTCAGCAACATCGTCAATGCGCCACCCGAGCGCGTCGAGATCGGCTTGCCGGTCCGCGTCGTCTTCGAGCGGGTCTCCGACGAGGTGGCCCTGCCGAAGTTCGAGCTCGCCGACGACCCCGGCTGAGGGCCCGGACCGCGCGTCATGACCGTGTACTCCATCGGCTTCACCCGGAAGACCGCCGAGCAGTTCTTCGGCGCGCTGCGGGGGGTGGGCATCAAGCGCCTGCTCGATGTGCGGCTGCATACCGCCTCGACCCTCGCCGGCTTCACCCGGGGTGACCACCTGCCGTTCCTCCTCCGGGAGCTGTGCGGCGCCGGGTACGAGCGCGAGCCGATGCTGGCCCCGAGCGAGGAGCTGTTCCGCGCCATCAAGGCGCGGAGGATCGGCTGGCCGGAGTACGAGACGGCCTTCCTCCAGCTCATGGCCCAGCGGCGCGTCGAGGATCGCATCAGCCGGGCCGGGTTCCGGGTGCCGACGGTCTTGCTGTGCAGTGAGCCGGCGGCCGATCGGTGCCATCGCCGCCTCGTGCTGGAATATCTGAACGAGAAGTGGAGCCAGGCGCTCGAGGTGGTTCACCTCTAGGACATGGGAGGGGGCCTCGACGGCCCCCTCCCAGGCCCACCCCCAGGAGAAGGTGGCGCGGGCGAAGCCCGCGCTCGGAGCGGAACATCAACCGTGGGCGGTCCGCCGGGTCGGATTACTCCGACACACCCTACCCGCGGCTAGCGCGGCGCGATGACTCGGACGGGCTCCTCGCCGTCAGATGACGGTCTTGAGGTAGGTCCGGAAGGGCTCGGCGAGGTCGGGCCGGGCCAGGGCCATCTCCACCGTGGCCTTCAGGAACCCGAGCTTGTCCCCGGTGTCGAAGCGCCGCCCGGCGAAGCGGACGGCGTAGAGCGGACGTCGCTCCCGCAGGCGACGCAGCGCGTCGGTGAGCTGGATCTCGCCGCGGTGGTCGGGCGGGGTCTCGGCCAGGATCGGG